>DATNQT010000223.1:0-10458 GCA_036703885.1 Candidatus Sericytochromatia bacterium | reverse complement strand
GTAAGACTCGGCTGTTATTTTGCCTGCACACCCGCAAGAAGACGGTAAGATTTGCTGAAAATCAACAAGAACCGATTGTGCTTACAAAGATTTTTATTTTTCTTTTAGGATTGTCTCCTGATATTAAACGCACTTTATGGCGTTGGTGGTATCAGTTCCTTGTTAACTACAACCAACAACCCGATTGGAAATTTATGAATTATGGGTTTGTGCCTCTGGAACCAGATATCAGCGAATTAAAGTTGACAGAGGAAGATGAAAATGACCGTTATTTCATCCAACTCTATGATCATGTTGCAACTGCTGTAAATTTAAAAGGAAAACAGGTTTTAGAAGTTGGCTCAGGCAGGGGTGGCGGAGCTGCTTATGTGGCACGCTACTTAGAACCAGACAGACTGATAGGGGTAGATTTTTCGGATAATAACATTCAACTATCCCGCAAAATTTACCAACTACCTAACTTATCTTTTCAGCAAGGAGATGCTGAAGCTTTACCCTTTGATAATGAGGTTTTTGATGTGGTCTTGAACGTCGAATCTTCGCATTGTTATGGCTCGATGGAAGGCTTTGTTAAAGAAGTGAACAGGGTGCTAAAGCCTGGTGGTATCTTTTCTTGGGCTGACTTTCGTTCCCTTGATGAGGTAGTAGTTCTCAAGCAGATTTTTGAACATTCCGGACTTAAGCAAATTAAAGCTAATGAGATTACCTCTAATGTTTTAGGGGCATTGGACTTGATGGATGAAAGCAGGCAGAACTTTATTCAAACCCATTCGCCTCCTTTCCTGAAGGGTGCTATCCAAGAATTTGCTGCTGTGAAAGATAGCAAATCCTATGATAGTTTCCAAACAGGTAAAGTCGTTTATTTGAGTTATGTGTTTGAGAAATAAAGTTCAAAAAAAATACGAGGGCTGCATCTATAGCAATCCTATTTGAGCTGTAAGATGTCAGAGATTTAGATTCCCGACTTCTTTTTGGGTTTCGACAAGCACAGAGCGGTTGGTCGCAAGACCTGTCGATGAAGCTGGAATCCCCCGGCGTCTAGCCGTGGGCAGTGTCAATTTCGTGAAGCGGCACTCGATCAATAAGGTATGCCAACGACCTCGCCAGCCCCCTCAATCACTTCACCAATCCTATAAGCCGCAACGCTCTGTGACTCAAACCATCTTAGAGTCTTGTCTGCCTGCTCTGGCGGTACGAGCAGCACAAAACCAATACCCATATTGAATGTATTAAACATTGAGTCAACACTGACCTGACCCGCCTCAGCCAGCCACTGAAAAATCGGTGGAATTACCCAACTGTTAGGTTCAATTTGAACAGATTGACCCGTACCAAGACAGCGCGGGAGATTTTCTGGGATGCCGCCTCCAGTGATGTGAGCCATGCCGTGAATTTCAATACCAGCGCGACGGGCATCCAAAACGGGTTTGACGTAAATCTGAGTGGGCGTCAACAGGACTTCCCCTAAACTGCGACCAGCTAGCAGTTCTGGACAACTATCCCAATTAAGAACACTATCCTCCTGTGGCGTTACGCTAACACCTGACAACATTGCCGGAGACTCGCGGACAATTTTTCGCACCAGGCTGAATCCATTGCTGTGGACGCCTTGACTTGCCAAAGCGATCGCCACATCTCCCACTTGCACCTGGGAACCGTCCAGTAGTTCGCTCTTTTCCACAATTCCAACGCAAAACCCGGCTAAATCATACTCTCCTGGCTGATAGAAACCTGGCATCTCTGCCGTTTCCCCTCCTAGCAAAGCACAGCCAGAAAGACGGCATCCTTGGGCAATACCAGCCACCACCTGAGTCAGTTGCTCAGAATTGAGCTTGCCAGTTGCCAAATAGTCTAAGAAGAATAGCGGTTGCGCCCCAGAAGTCAAAACATCGTTGACGCACATAGCGACCAAGTCGATGCCCACAGTGTCATGGCAGTTGAGGTCTTGAGCCAGTTTTAGCTTCGTCCCAACGCCATCAGTTCCCGATACTAAAACAGGCTCTCGATATCCCCCAGGCAGCTGGAAGCAACCGCTAAAGCCGCCCAGTCCACCTAGCACTTCAGGGCGGTGCGTGCTTTGTACCAGACTGCGGATTTTCTCTACAAAATCCCTGCCTGCCTCGACATCGACTCCAGCATCTCGATAATCCATCGAACAAAAACAAGAGGATTGAGCGTCATGTACCGGATGTATTGTACAGGTTGCTTCCAGCAAGCGATCGCTTCCTTCTAGAAAAACTTGCAAAAAACTGCTGACAACCTGTTGCCTCCCGGAAAGAGCCACCTAGGTTTTACTCACACATGGGAAGCAACTTATGTAAAGTTTTGTTAAATTTCCGGAAAATTTTTTTGAACTAACGAAAAGCTCAACCTCTGATTATAGCGTTTTTTCAGGCTAATTCTCAATGGAAAGTATTGATAAATTTACAGGGTTCTACCAAATACTACCGATCCCCAAAGTCAAAACTTCGTGATAGTCTGTTGCAGTTCAATGAAACAGAGCGAATACGGAACGAGTACGAGATAAGTAGCAAAATTGAGTGCTCTCGTAGCCCAACCAGCAACATCAAGACTTATGCCTTGCGGATTCTATTCACAACTTGCTCACATGGCTTGTCTAGATTGGAATCCAGGCTCGATAAAACTTGTACGACAAGGACACTTAGTCCCTGTGGACGGTTTTCAACTGAAGCATTAATTCCACAAATTGTGTTTCAGTAGCCAAGTAGTGTAAGTCCAAAACACTAGATCTCGAATTCCCAGTGCTTTTGACAACGGACGTATGAATCATAGAATTTGGAGTAGCCTGAGCGTTACTCTCCTAACAACAACTCTCGGCACGGCAACAGCAGGTTATGCCCAACAAACCCAGGCAACTAGCCAAGGTTCTGAAGGCAGCCCTACTACTACCCAGGTGCAGCAAGTTCCAGCGACAGCGACCCTTTCCTCCGCTCAACCAGCTGTTCAGCCGCCGGAAGTCGTTAAGGTAGGAGAACTTCAGTCTCGTCGCATTCGGACTCAGGAAGCAGAAGTGATTGCCAAGATTCATAGCTATGAATTACAAGGCCGTCAGGTAGCAACACTTTATGTCCGCAGCATTCCTGTTTTGACTTTCTTGGGTTCCCCGTCGGCTAGTGCTGACGGAACGAAAATGGGGCAAGCCGAGTTAAGACCACATAGCAGCCCACAGCCCTATAGTCAAAAAACACCTTCTAGCGGCACTTCCGAAAACACGGCACTGATGGCGCAGCCAAGGAGAGTGTCAGATGCCAGTAATGCCCAGGATGATGCTGTTTGGAGAGCAACGGCTGTGGCAGCGAAGCTCAATCAACTAAGCCTCAATAACGTCCCTGCTGATGCGATCGCAGTGCGTTGGCAGCCAGAGTGCAACTGCTACAGCATCAATGTGAATAACCAAGAGTTAGTTCAAATCAACAATCGGACATTCTTAGCCGATACAACCCAAAACCTTGCGACCGACGCCTTGCAAGCCACTAATAGGCTCCGACGCTTGATGGGCAATGCACCACCCTTGCAGGAAATTATTGGAATGCCAGTAGCACCTCAGCGTCCAGTCGCACGGGTTGCTGTTGGTCCTGTGCGAGTTCAAGTTACTGGCATGGCTTCCTGGTATGGCCCAGGCTTCCACGGTAACCAAAGCGCCAGTGGGGAGATATATAACCAGAATGCGATGACCGCTGCCCACCGCTCTTTACCTTTCGGAACCAAGGTACAGGTTACTAACTTAGACAATGGTCGTTCAGCCGTTGTACGGATTAATGATCGGGGTCCCTATATAGGGGGTCGAGTCATTGACCTGTCAGCCGCAGCGGCTAGAGTCTTAGGACTCATGCATACTGGCATTGCGCCTGTTCGTCTGGACATTTTAGACAATGCAGGGGCAGTTGCGAATCAAAGATAATGATTAGCCGAAGAGTCTGACAATAAATTACTCCTTCGTTATCTAAAGTTATTGTTGGACAACTTCCATCCGGTATTGAGATTTTGGTTTTGGATTTTGGACTGATAGAGTACGTGCGGTGTGTGGTGTGTGGAGAAGTTAGGCTAGGAGCTTGTCTGGCTCTTAACAATTGAATTGCTAACATCAATCTAGAATCCAATTTCAAAATCTCATGCGCCTGTTTACGACAACAGCCGGGTTGCGCTGCTACTTGGAACGCCATCGCAGCGGTAAGGACGTTGGTCTTGTCCCAACGATGGGAGCCTTGCACCCCGGTCATTTAAGTTTGATTGAGCGAGCTCGCCGCGAAAATGCTATTGTCATTGTCAGCATTTTTGTAAATCCGTTACAGTTTGGACCAACGGAGGACTTTCAGCGCTACCCACGTCCCTTAGAGGTGGATCGGCAACTGTGCGAACAGGTGGGGGTTGATGCAATTTTTGCCCCAACAGTCGTTGAGTTTTATGGAAATTGCCTGCCCACCTCAGACATGAGTGTTCAGTTGACTCAAGTTATGCCACCAGCAGCGATGACCTCTGTATTATGCGGTCGCTCGCGCACAGGTCACTTTCAGGGTGTGGCTACAGTGGTAATGAAGCTGTTGAATTTGGTGCAGCCGGAACGAGCTTATTTTGGTCAGAAGGATGCACAGCAACTGGCAATTATCCGACGTTTGGTAGCCGATTTAAATTTGCCCGTGGAGATTGTCGCTTGTCCGATTGTACGGGAGGAGTCAGGACTTGCTTTGAGTTCTCGCAATCAGTATCTAACCCCATCGCAAAAAGCCCAGGCATCTATATTATTTAAGGGGTTACTGCAAGCTCAGAAGGTTTTTCAATCGGGTGAGTACGATAGCGCAATTCTCATTGAAGCTGTCAAGTCAGAATTAGCCTCGGTGAGCGATATTCAGGTGGAGTATATCGAATTGGTACATCCAACGACCCTAACGCCTTTAGATCGTGTTGACGACAGCGGATTACTCGCGATCGCAGCTCGGTTTGGTTCGACTCGTTTAATTGACAACGTGCTACTACAACACCGTAAGCCAATCGTGGCAATTGATGGACCGGCGGGAGTGGGGAAGTCTACCGTTACGCGCAAGGTAGCTCAGGCTTTGGGATTGATGCATCTGGATACGGGAGCAATGTATCGGGCTGTAACCTGGCGAGTTCTGAAAGCAGGAATTGACCTTGAGGACGAACCCGCGATCGCAGAATTAGTCAGCCAGTCTCAAATTTATCTGACTACTGACGAGGATAGTGGGACGCCGCCTCGCGTTTGGATTGATGGGGAGGAAGTCACCCAGGCGATTCGTTCCTTAGAAATCACCGCTCATGTATCGGCGATCGCGGCTCAAAGTTCAGTTCGGCAGGAGTTAGTGAAACAACAGCAGCGCTGGGGGGTCAAGGGTGGCGTTGTTGCCGAAGGTCGCGACATTGGGACTCATGTCTTTCCCGATGCCGAACTTAAAATCTTCTTAACTGCCTCTGTCCAAGAACGGGCACGCCGACGCCAGCAAGACCTCAAAGACCAAGAATTCGATAGTGTTAGTTTAGAACAGTTAGAACGGGACATCCAACAGCGTGATTTCCGCGATAGCACCCGTGCGATCGCCCCCTTACGTAAGGCACCTGATGCGATTGAAATTAACACAGATGGCTTGAGTATTAACGAAGTCATCGAGCGAATTGTCAGTCTTTACCATCAGCAGGTCTTTTCTCCTCATTTTTAAATAAAATTTGATAAATATGTCAGTTTGCAGATCTGTGTAAAGTTTGGGAATTCGTGAAGCATGAAGATTCTGGTACTCGCCTGGGAATTTCCGCCCCGCATTGTTGGAGGGATTGCTCGCCATGTGGCGGAGTTGTATCCAGAGCTAGTGAAGTTGGGGCACTCAATTCATCTAATCACCGTGGAGTTTGGGGAAGCACCACTCTATGAGGTCGTTGATGGTGTCCATATCCATCGAGTACCTGTCGCTCCCAGTCATGACTTCTTTCACTGGATTGTGAACCTAAACGAGAGCATGGGGCTTCATGGAGGTAAGCTGATTTTAGAGGAAGGGTCTTTCGATCTAATTCATGCCCATGATTGGTTGGTGGGAGATGCCGCGATCGCACTCAAGCATAATTTCAAGCTGCCACTCATCGCCACCATCCACGCTACAGAATTTGGTCGCTACGACGGCATTCACACCGACACCCATCACTACATCTGTGGGAAAGAAAAACTCCTTACCTTTGACGCTTGGCGGGTGATTGTCTGCACCGACTATATGCGGAGGGAAGTGGAACGCGCCCTAGACACTCCTTGGGACAAAATTGATGTCGTCTACAACGGCGTTAGACCGGAAAAGAAACACCGTACCCCAGAATTTGACCACTGGCACTTCCGCCGCCGCTTTGCCGAAGATGGGGAGAAAATTGTCTACTATGTCGGTCGCATGACCTATGAAAAGGGCGTTTCTGTACTGCTGAACGCCGCCCCGAAAGTGCTTGCGGAAATGGGGGGTCACGCCAAGATTGTGATAATCGGTGGCGGCAATACTGACCATCTGAAGCGCCAAGCTTGGGATTTAGGGATTGCCCACAAGTGTTATTTCACAGGCTTCATGTCTGACATGGATTTAGATCGGTTCCAGACAATCGCGGATTGTGCTGTTTTCCCCAGTCTCTACGAACCATTTGGCATCGTTGCCTTGGAAAGCTTTGCTGCCCGTGTTCCCGTAGTTGTCTCCAATACAGGTGGTTTCCCCGAAGTGGTACGACACACTAAGACTGGTATTGTGACTTGGACAAATAACCCCGATTCCCTTGCTTGGGGAATTCTGGAAGTATTGAAAAACCCTGGTTATGCCCAGTGGTTGATTGATAATGCTTATGAAGACTTAGAGCGTCGCTTCCGCTGGCCGAAATTAGCTCAACTAACCGAGGCGGTTTATGGTCGTGTTTTGCACGAGCGATCGCAAGTCAATTGGCTTTGACACTCACCGCACTCTTCGTGACGGGGATTCTTGGGTCAATACTGCCACCTATAGCAAAGTGCTGAGTGCAGTTCGACAAGCTCACTGTGAACTGAGTGCAGTTCGGCAAGACTTCGGCGTGACCCTTCGACAAGCTCAGGGCGGAGACGCTCAGTCGAACGCTCACTGTGAACTGAGTGCTGAGTACTCGCCACAGTCTCTAAAAGGGTTTGAGGCGCTCATACCGTCCTAACCTAAGAGACGACTGCTATACCACCTAACACCTACCACCTACTACCTACCACCTACTCATGCTCTTCGTAAGCGGCGACAATTCTTTGCACGAGAGGATTGCGGACAACATCTTGTGTCGTCAGTTCGCAAAAGGCAATACCTTCAACAGGTCGCAGGATTTTTTGAGCAACAGCTAATCCAGACTGTTGGTAGCTAGGTAAATCGGTCTGAGTGAGGTCGCCAGTGACGACCATGCGAGAGCGAAAACCCAGACGAGTCAACACCATCTTCATCTGTGCTGGGGTTGTATTCTGAGCCTCATCAACAATCACAAAAGCATTACTGAGGGTGCGACCCCGCATATAGGCCAAAGGAGCAACTTCGATAACGCCTCGTTCCATTAAACTAGGCATTTTCTCCGGGTCAATCAGTTCATGCAGCGCATCGTATAGAGGGCGCAGATAGGGATTAATTTTCTGCTGCAAGTCTCCAGGTAAAAAGCCCAACTTTTCACCCGCTTCCACGGCAGGTCGAGTTAAAATCAGGCGTTCGTACTCATTTGCCAGTAGAGCTTGAGCGGCTAGAATAACGGCGAGGAAGGTTTTGCCAGTACCTGCCGGACCAATGCCGAAGGTGAGATCGTGGGTATGTATAGCTTTGATGTACTGCCGTTGCCGGAAGGTTTTGGCACGGATGATTTCGCCTCGACGGGTACGTGCCAGAACATCTTTCTGTAAATCCTGGAGTTCATCCTCTTGGTGAGTGTTCAAGGCATGAATCGCTGTCATGATCTCGACACCTGTAATAGGCTTGCCTTCTTGCCAGTAAGGTTTTAGCGATCGCACCAAGGATGAGACACGTTCAACTTGTTTTTCTGTACCAGAAATTACTAGTTCTTGCCCACGCAGCACTAGAGTTGCGCCTGTTTGCTGGGACAAGGTTTTAAGGTTTTCTTCCTTGTCACCTGCTAAGGCGATCGCGCTTTCATTACTTGGCAGCTGAATTGTCTTTGATGCTTCACTCATTGATTAGTTGTCAGTTGGTAAGGGCGAACCTAGGCGGCTAATGGTTATGGGTTTTTGCTTATGGTATTTCTACCGCCCTGCTTCGCCCGTACATCAGTTGTCAGTTGTTTTTAAATTGCCACTGAATACTGACTCCTGACACCCGTTAGCAAGAACACTATTCAGTACGGAATTTGGGAGCGGGTTTAGGGGGCGATGGTCGCGTCGATGGAGGTCTTCTTTCACTGGATTGACTACCAGAACTACTTTCTCGATGGGATGTCCCCCCAGAGCTATCGTAGATATCCAGATGAGCAGATTGACCTGCCGCCAGAGCTACCGCTTGAATCACCGCACGAATTGCCTGAATATTGCGACCACCCCGACCAAACACTCGTCCCTTATCCGCCCCTTCAAACGCCAGCCGAATCCAAACCCGTTCCCCAGCATTCGACCTCTCACAGTGTATGCTCAAGCGTTCAGGAGATTCTAAAAACGGCTCTATCAAAAATCTCACGAGACCGACATAATCTGGACTGGTATTTTGAAGTGAGGAAGACGGTGTTTCAGGCACGGACTTGTTCGAGGACATTAGCTTTGCGAAGAATATTGCGCACTGTTTCAGTGGGCTGTGCCCCCTCTTTAAGGCGCTTTACAATGGCAGGGACATCTAGATGCGTTTCATCAGTTCTGGGATTGTAAAAGCCCAGCTCCTCCAAAGGACGCCCATCGCGACGTGCGCTGCTTTGAATCGCGACTATTCGGTAGCTGACTTCGCGCTTTTTGCCGTATCGTTTTAATCTCAGTTTGACCATATTTAGCAATAATTCACCTGTTCGATTTTAAGCGATCCAAGGGATTGATTGTTGATTATTAGTTATTTGTCATGGGTTGTTAGTTATTTGTGATAACACAAAAAGTGATAATCCTAGCCACAGCAAACCCCTAACACCTAAAACCCAACCCCTAATACCTAACTACAACTGACCGAAGCCCTTTTTCTTCTTCTCCTTTTTCTTTTTCTTGGGAGCGCCACCGCCAGAGTAGCCACGCCAACCGGGTTGGGAAGGAGGATTGCCCCCCATACCGCCAAACATTCCACCCATGCCGCCCATGCCTGCCATCCCTGGCATTTGACCTTGACCCATTTGCTGCATAAGAGTTCGCATTTTGGTAAATTCACTGACCAGATTCCGAACATCTTTCTCTTGATAGCCACAACCACGGGCAATCCGCTGGCGGCGACTAGGAGAATTGGCAAGTAAATCGGGGTTGCGGCGCTCTTCAACTGTCATTGAGTTGATCATTGCCTCGGATTGCTTGAGCTTGGTTTCTCCTTGTTGTAATTGCTCAGTACTCAGCTTACCCATCCCTGGAATCATCTTCATCAGACCGCCGAGGGAACCCATATTTTTCAACAGCCGCATCTGCTTCAAGAAATCGCTGAAGTCAAATTTCGCCGTCAGCATTTTCTCCTGCATCTTCTCGGCGTCTGCTAGGTCAACCTCTTCTTGAAGTTTCTCTACCAGGGTGATAGTATCTCCCATGCCAAGAATCCGCGATGCCATGCGCTCAGGGTAGAACGGTTGCAGCGCCTCTACTTTCTCCCCAACGCCGACAAATTTAATCGGTTGACCGGAAATCCGCCGTACTGAAAGCGCCGCTCCACCGCGACTATCACCATCTAGCTTAGTAAGAATTGCTCCAGTAATGCCGATTTCTTCATGGAAGGTGCGAGTCAGATTTGCCGCTTCCTGACCCGTCATTGCGTCCACTACAAGTAATGTTTCGTGGGGTTGAACGGTTTGTTTGATGCGGGCGAGTTCCGCCATCATGTCTTGGTCGATTTGCAGCCGACCTGCCGTATCGATAATTACAGTATCAACACCCGTTTCTCTGCCTCGTGCAACGCCTTGCCGCGCAATCTCTACCGGGTCAGCATCTTTACCCAGCTCAAACACGGGAACATCAATTTGTTGACCCAGAGTAATCAACTGGTCAATAGCAGCGGGTCGATAAACGTCTGTAGCGACTAAGAGACAGGTGCGGTCTTGTTTACGCAGATGTAAGGCAAGCTTTGCGGTGGCGGTGGTTTTACCCGTACCCTGTAACCCCGCCATCAATACAATTGTCGGGGCTGTGGCTGCTTGTGCTAGGGGAACGTTGGTTTCCCCCATCACCTTCACCAGTTCGTCGTAGACAATTTTGATGAATTGTTGGTCGGGACGGGCACCGGAGACAACCTGTGCGCCTTGTGCTTGGGTTTCCACCTCCGTCACAAAATCTTTGACGACTTG
>DATNQT010000222.1:0-2058 GCA_036703885.1 Candidatus Sericytochromatia bacterium | reverse complement strand
GGTGACTTGTGGTTAATTTTTGATGCCCTGATCTTAGGCGTTTTCGCCTTCAGTGTTGATACCATAGTAGTTGCCTCCCATTTAATGGGGCTTTTTGGCGATCGCCCTTGAGTTGGTCAGACTGGGGGGGCGATCGCTTTTTAGATTATCATATTAAACGACAACCGATTGTCATTTGTCAATATGAGTAAGGGCTTAGTAAGATTGCGGATTCGGGAGTTTGCTGCTGAGAAAGGTTGGACACTAAAAGAAGTTTCTGATCGTTCTGGTGTCGGCTACAGCACAATCAGAAACTATGCTCAGTGTCCAGGCATGACAACCGTTAACTTCGCTTACATCCACAGATTGGCTCGGATTTTTGATGTGATGATTGAAGACTTAGTTGAGATTTTAGAAGAGTAGGCGCGTTAGCGAAATATGCCGTTAGGCTGATCGCTTCTTCAGCTAACCCCACAACTAGATTGGCTTTCCATCTTCCAAGTTGTACAAATCGGGTTCATCGTATAGAAAGTTGAACGCTCCACCGTTCCGAGCTAGTTGCATTAAGTCATGGGTTGGGGGATGTGATGAATCAAAAAATAGTTTTTCTTCTAGTAGCGATCGCTCCTCAATAGAGAGAGACAAGATAACTTGTACTATAGATTCAACCAGTTTAGTGTTCCTTGTCATTTACCAGATATATTCCCATAATGCCTCCACTCCTATAGAGTCATTCTATTCTATGTCTAGAGTTGCAGAGTCTATCGCCTTATAGTCACCAAGAATATTAGCGGTAATTAGGCGGGCAGCGCCACGACTACGCCAGTAGTAGCCATGAGCATCAGCAACACCTAGAGCCATTGCTGCATGAGCTTGACCAAAAATGCGTGCTCCTTTTTCTGCCACATTAGCGTCAGCCCAGATGTACTTATCCCGAAAAAAGAAGTTAGGTATTGAATTAACATTCAGGCTTGCTTGAAGGGGGTAAGCAATAATATCTGAGGAGTGAACTATATTGACCCACCTTAGAGATTCTGTTTTATCTTTATCAGCCAGAACTCTTATTTTATCCGGATTAATATTTAGCATCATATTAAAGAACAAAACAGGTGAACCCATTGTCGTAATGCTTTTTACATAGATTTTTCGCCCATCATTGAGATAATTTGGTGAATTAATCATTGAGCGGATTTCGTAAGCTGGATCATCAGACTTAAACTCTTCAGAAAATAAAACATCCCATAGAATTACGCTACCAAGCGAGTGTGTAATAATGTGCAGTTCATCATCTTTAGGAGATATTCTTATTAAGTCGCGTAATGCCTGTGCAATAAGTTCCCTAATTTTTCTGCCTCGTTCCGTATTGAAGTAAGTAAGAATATCTCCAAAAAATTCAGAAATAAAATCTTGTCGAAATTCTTGATAGCGGAATACATCTCCCACATCAACTTGAGGATAATTCCTCTTAAGGTCTTGCAAGTCTTGATGAATCCAGTTCCAAATTTGACCTGTTTGCTTTAAGACATTTCCCCAGAAGCTAGCGTAGAAGAGAGGAAGTAGCTGATCTCTTTTAATAAATTCCTCTTTAAGGAGAGCTTCTAATTGTTTTGAATATCCAGCATCCTTTGTAGCAACACCGTGGATGAAAAATACAAGCATTCTGAATGATTTTCCCTACGAGAGTTAGAGCTGTTATACTTTTCCATGATTCCTCTCAAACATCCGTAAAAACACATTAGCAAAATCATATTCCTGCAAAAAATCCCCCACCCGAAGGCAGGGGATTTTCTTTAATTACCTACAAAGCTAGGCTTCAGCCAACTTCATTAGCCAAATTTACCAGCCGTCGAGGCAATTAGGAAGGCTGCGTAGGTGAGGATATAGCCAACTGTGAAGTGAGACAAACCCACCAACCAACCTTGGACGATGGACAAAGCCACAGGCTTGTCCTTCCAGCTAACCAGGTTAGCCAAGGGTGTACGTTCGTGCGCCCAAACCAAAGTTTCAATTAACTCTTGCCAGTAACCTCTCCAGGCAATCAGGAACATGAAACCCGTTGCCCATACCAGGTGTCCGAAC
>DATNQT010000221.1:0-12651 GCA_036703885.1 Candidatus Sericytochromatia bacterium | reverse complement strand
AGTTATAAAATCCAACTTCCCTCATGAGTCCTATTCCCCAACCTAGCCCAGAACCTTTACCATCGCCTAATCCCTTACCGCAACCAGAACCCTCTCCCTTTCCTAGCCCAGTTCCAGAGCCAGTTCCAGAAACTGTCCCCGCGCCGATTCCCCAGACAATACCCCAGCCTGCGCCAGATATCGTACCAGCGCCGATTCCTCAAACTGTTCCCGCGCCGATTCCTCAAACTATTCCTGAACCTCAGTAAACTCCTGCGCCCGATTCTTCCCAGCAGCTTTCCAAGCCCAAGGAGGTTACTCCTTGGTGTCTGTAGTCTTTCAACAGGCTCTTAGGCGGATTCTAGTGACATCCTCCCTCGATAAATCAAAGATTATACCGAGGGCTCGCCCAAGACTCACGACTTGGGTTTCCTGGTTTTTCCCTTACGGGGTTGCGACACTTGCCTAGATTGAGTCACCTCAATCCCCGGTAGATCGTCTGCACAGGCAGTTTCCATTCCGCTGTGTCCCAGCGTACTAATAAGGGCTATCCCTCGGTTTCTGATATTCTGACCCGCTGCCACATCCCTATCGGTTCGATATCTACAATGAGAACAGTTATGAACTCTAACACTCAGGTCTTTTTTGACTTCACCACCACATTCGGGACACTGTTGAGAAGTCCCCCTAGCATCAACTTGCGCGAAGAACTTCCCTCTTTTCCAGCACACATACTTGACGATTGTTCGGAACTGACCGAATCCGGCGTCAAGCATATGTTTTCCCAACATTCCTTTGGCACTGACTCGGTAATCTAAGTCTTCCATGAAGACCATGTCCCCAGCATCGCATAAGGCATGGGCTTGCTTGTAGTGAAAGTCTTTCCTGGTGTTGTCAATTTGGTGGTAAAGTCTGGCAACTTTGATTTGTTGTTTCTCATAGTTCTTCGACCGCTTCTGTTTTCTAGACAATCTGCGTTGCAGCAATTTCAGCTCACTTTGCAATTGCTTGAAAAACCTGGGAGGCTTTACGAGAACACCGTCACTGGTTGCCAAAAACTTCTCTAATCCAACATCGACACCTATGGGATGACCATAAGGAGTTGGAGCAGGAATGCTGACATCACACTGAAGAGAAATAGATGCATACCAAATATCTGCTTTCCTCAAGATTCGTACTTGCTTGACCGCAAATCCCCTAGGAATGGGTCGGTGCAAGTTAATCGATATTGCCCCAATCTTAGGCAACTTAATGTGCAGGTTCGTTACTGCATTCTCCTTTAACTGGGGAAACAGCAACGACTTCATTTGCCCGTACTTCTTGTATCGGGGAAAGCCAAACCCACGTTTCTGAAAATATTCCCATCCTCGGTGCAACTGCTTGATAGTTTGCTGAAGAACTTGAGAGGGAACTTCACTCAATCGTGGGAATTCCTTCTTGGCTTTGGGCAAGTTATTAAGCTGTTGAATTTCGTTCGGGAACTTCAAGTGGGGAGGGAGGATGTACTCTTTCTCCAAAGAGCATCTATCTATCAAACACTTACGACCAAGACACCAATCCTTTATCTCCCGCCGTGCATAATTGTAAGCACTACGACAGATATCCATCCATTCAACAAACATCTGTTCTTGGGTGGCATCAGGATAGATTCGGTAGCGATGAGTAAGTGTCAACATTCCAGTATTATACTAGGCTTACTGGTCGGATGCGATACATTAAATGTTACCCATAGAGGGTATTGAACCCACTCTTTTAACCGCCTCTCATCCCCCACTAAACTACCCTTGGGTACTTGGCTGCGCCTCGATACGCCCCCCTTCGCTCTAGTGGGGGTCTTCCCGGCGAATTAGATAAAATTAAGATGATTTAGTTTTCAACTAATCGCTGACACAACTCATCTCAAACTGCCATGCTAAGAGCCGGAATTGTTGGACTACCCAACGTTGGCAAATCTACTTTATTTAACGCCCTGGTTGCCAATGCTAAGGCGGATGCTGCAAACTTCCCTTTCTGCACGATTGAGCCAAATGTTGGCGTCGTTGCGGTTCCAGATGAGCGGTTGCAAGTTCTGGCAAAAATTTCTGAATCGGAGCAAATCGTACCGACTCGTGTGGAGTTTGTTGATATTGCAGGTTTAGTCAAGGGGGCAAGTAAAGGGGAAGGACTGGGTAACCAATTCTTAGCTAATATTCGGGAAGTGGATGCGATCGTCCATGTTGTCCGCTGCTTTGATGACGATGATATTATCCATGTTTCCGGTTCCGTTGACCCGGTACGCGATATTGAGGTAATTAACCTGGAGTTGATTTTATCCGATTTATCACAAGTCGATCGCCGAATAGACCGCACCCGTAAACAAGCACGTACCAGCAAAGAGGCTCAGTTAGAACTCGGTGCTTTGGAAAAGTTAACGGCTGGGTTAAATGAAGGTAAATCCGCACGGCACATTAGCTTAACGGAGGAAGAAGCTGAGTCGGTGAAGCTCTTGGGGCTACTGACTATAAAACCTATCATCTACGCGGCAAACGTGTCTGAAGATGACTTGGCAACTGGAAACGAATGGGTGGAGCAAGTTCGGCAAATTGCTGTCGCAGAAAACGCCCAAGTTGTAGTTGTTTCTGCTCAAGTGGAGTCAGAACTCGTTGAGTTATCCGAGGAAGAGAGAAGGGATTTCCTAGAGTCCCTGGGTGTCGAAGAAGGTGGACTAAAGTCTTTGATAAGTGCCACCTACGAACTTTTGGGCTTGCGTACTTACTTTACTACGGGTCCAAAGGAAACTCGTGCTTGGACGATTCATGCGGGAATGAAAGCCCCCCAAGCAGCAGGGACGATTCATACTGACTTTGAGCGAGGCTTTATCCGGGCAGAAACAGTTGCTTACAAAGACCTCGTATCAACAGGTTCGATGACAGCCGCTAAGGAGAAAGGTTTAGTTCGTTCTGAAGGTAAAGAATATGTAGTGCAGGAAGCAGATGTAATGCTGTTCCGCTTTAATGTGTAGATTTGGTGGGCTTTCATAAGAGCTAGGTTCTCGGCATATAAAGGTTTTCAATTGAGACTCCACGAATGCCAGTACCCAATAAAAACATGAAAGCCTCTCTGCTCACTCAGCACTTTCAAGATAGTGCAACATAGTCATTTGTAGGGGCTTTTGTATCGTGCCCCTACTGTGTGATCTATGCTACGTCTTGGAGAAACAACTAAAATGCGACAAGCACTTGGAGGATTTGGATTATTAGCAGGGGCAACTTACCCCTTTCGATCGCTTGCAGTTTTCAGACGCGCACCCCATTTACGGAAGTATATAATCGTACCGATACTAGTAAATCTTGTTGTCGGTATTGCCCTTTATGCAGGGTTGCTTTTTTTTGGTTGGGAGAGTGTGGAAGGACTGCTAACTAATTTATCGAATTGGTTAGAAAAGCTCATTGTTAACCTTCCTACATGGCTGGGCTTTTTAAAATATTTGATAATTGGCATTGGCTTCTTGTTGCGATCGCTTTTAGTCGTAGGGCTATTGCTATTAACTGGTTTTCTATTAGTACAATTTGGGGTATTGCTGGGTGCGCCTTGGTACGGTCAACTCTCAGAGCAACTAGAGAAGGTACAAACGGGTCAGTTGCAAATAGTAGAAGTTGGTATTGTTCGGGATATTTCAAGAGCAATCCTGTTTGAATTGAAAAAATTAGTGCTGGCCGTAGGAGTAGGATTGCTGTTGCTACTGCTGAACTTAGTGCCAGGGATTGGAACATTGATGGCTTCTATTGGTGGCGTTACACTTGCTGCAATGATTGTTTGTGTCGATTTTCTCGATGCTCCTTTAGAACGCCGCCGCTTACGCTTTCGAGAGAAGTTAGGACTTATATTCCAAAGTTTGCCTGCTAGTGCTAGCTTTAGTTTGGTTTGTTTGGGGTTGATAAGTATACCGTTATTAAATCTTGTCACAATACCTATATGTGTTGCATCGGGGACACTATTTTTTTGCGATCGCATTAACCCAAAACTCGCCTTACTTCCCTCACGGCAAGACTTAGATAAATCATGAATAATTGAATTGGCTAGTTTTAAACTTTGAGATAGGAAGCTTTATAGGAGCAATGCTATGAAAACAATTGAAACAACGGTCACGGTAACAGCAGACGGTAAGATTACAGTCAAGCTACCACCAGACATTCCACCAGGGGAACACCAAATCGTGCTGATAATTGATGAGAAGCTAATGCCAGGAAAGTCAGTAATAGAGGAAAAGCGTCCATCGCTAAACTTCCCCGTAATTAATGTAGGCTCTTGGCCAGCCGACTTTTCTCTGAGACGTGAGGATATGTATGGTGACGACGGGCGATAACTCTGCTTTTGTAGATACAAATATCCTCGTTTATGCCAGCATTCCTGAGTCGCCCTTTCACTTAGTTGCCCTCAATGCAATTCAGGCTCTCGAACAGGCTGGAACTGAGTTATGGATCAGCAGGCAAGTGTTGCGGGAATACCTAGCTACTCTTACCCGTCCGCAAGCATTCACTGAACCGATATCGATTGCGTCCCTACTTTCAGAGATTCGTTTTTTTGTCAACCGCTTTCGCGTGGCTGAAGATAGTCCGCAGGTGACAGAAAGGCTCTTAAGGCTAATGGAGCAAGTTCCGGTTGGTGGCAGGCAGGTGCATGATGCGAATATCGTTGCCACGATGCAAGCTTATGGGATTGACCAACTACTCACGCACAACATCGCTGATTTTAACCGCTTTTCAGAGTTGATTACTGTGTTGCCACTGGTGGAGAATATGGCTTAAGGTGCGATCGCTATGCAGACTTTGCCAAAAAGTTTAGGGATTCTTTGTTTAACAAGTTTACTGCTTGCTAACTCAGTCGGCTCTTTCCGTAAAGTTTATGCTCAAACTCCTCAACCATTACCACCTAGCTCTAACGTAGAAGTCTTTACCAGAGATGACCTATTCTTTGGACGGAATAAGCCAGGGGGAGAGATAGTTTCTGATGCAGAATGGCAGCAATTTCTCGATGCTGAGGTTACACCTCGGTTTCCGGATGGGTTAACGGTAGTAGATGCCTATGGTCAGTATCTCAATAGTGCGAGAATTTTAACCATCGAAAAAACAAAAATTTTGATTTTAATTTATAAAGAAACCCCAGAGAAAAATCAAGCTATTAAAGCAATTATCGATAGCTACAAGCAAAAATTTAATCAGGAGTCTGTACTGCGTGTAACGAGTCGCGTACAGGTTGCTTTTTAAGCTTAGTTAGCCTGTTGCAATCACCCTCAAACATTTCCACCTCGTCCAGCCAGATTCGCTACTACCGTAACTAACTGCTCTGGATTAACTGGTTTAGGAATATGTTGCTGGAAGCCTGCCGCCAGGGCGCTCCTAGCATCCTCATCCCTAGCATACGCCGTTAACGCCACAGCCGGAATGCTTCCGCCTTGCTCTGCATCGAGTGCCCTTACTTTCCGAATCAGTGCGTAGCCATCTTCTACTGGCATCCCAATATCACTCACCAGTACATTCGGCTTTAATTGTTGCAGTGCTTCAAGTCCTTCACGAGCAGAAGCAACTGCTATCACTTCAACGCCGCACTCGCCCAGTATAGTCGTGACTAGTTCGCGAGCGTCGGCTTCATCATCAACGACTAGCACTCGCAATCCATCCAGTACTGGCAGGCTATTGAGCGATACTGTATGCTCAATAGCCTCTTGAAAACGCGATCGCTCATTAGCTTCTGTAAGCGCCGATGCAAGCGGCAGTTGCACCGCAAACGTTGCCCCTTGTCCTGCGCCGGGACTATTAACGGAAACGGTTCCCCCATGCAGTTCCACCAAGTGGCGTACAATTGCTAATCCTAATCCCAGTCCACCATAGGATCTTGTAGTAGAACTGTTTTCTTGACGGAAGCGCTCGAAGACATAGGGCAGAAAGTGAGGAGCAATACCCTTACCCGTATCACTCACTTGAATCAGGGCATATTGTTCATTGCCACGAACCACAGACAGTAGTACCTCAACTCGCCCTCCTTTGGGCGTGAATTTGACGGCGTTGGAGAGGAGATTCCAAACAACTTGCTGCAAGCGGTTTCCATCTCCCAACACTAACCCTACCGAGTGGTTTAATAACGATTCGATCCGAATTTCCTTGAGCATCGCTGTCGGACGTATAGTATCGATCGCTGCATCAACAACAGAAACCAGTTCAACCGGACGAATATTCAGGTGCAGCTTGCCCCTAATAATACGTGAAACGTCCAGGACATCCTCAATCAGGGCGGCTAAGGACTTGGTATTCCGGTCGATTGTCTCAAGGGCACGAGTCGTGGTAGCTTCATCAAACTTCCGGGTACGGAGCATCTGAGTCCATCCCAGCATCGCATTTAGGGGCGTTCTTAACTCATGAGACAGCGTAGCCAAGAACTCATCTTTCATGCGGTTAGCGGCTTCTGCTTCCTCTCGTGCTGCTTGTTCGCGGACGAGAAGTTGGGCGCGTTCTGCTTCTAGCCGCTTGCGATCGCTAATATCGGCAACAATAGACATACAACTAATATTGCCTTGAGTATCGTGCAACGATGCCGCCCAGATACTGATATCAATTGGCGAACCGTCCTTCTTCTGTCGCCGTGTCTCCATACCCGTCAGTGTCTTGCGTTGGCGTATGAAGTCTAAGTTTGCCAGAAACTCATCTTGTTTATCTTCCGGAACAGAAGGCAGAAAACGTCCCAGTGCTTCTTGTTCGCTCCAACCGAAAATCGTCTCAGCGGCTGGATTCCATAGCTTTACCAATCCACTATCGAGATTAAAGACTGTAATGGCTAAAGGGCAAGCTTGAATCAGGGCTTGCAGCGTCTGGTTGGTTTCTTGAAGCGCTGCTTGGGTACGCTTGCGATCGCTAATATCTTCAACCATACCCAATCCATAGCAGCTTTTCCCATCCCCATCAAAAATTGCTGTCACTGTCAGATTAACCCAGACAAATTCCCCATTCTTTTTGATGTAACGTTTCTCAATCTGATAGCTGGGTATCTCGCCTTTAAATAGCTGCTCTGCATAGCCAAGATCTATTTCAGCATCTTCGGGGTTGGTAATTTCCGCAAACGTGAGTTGCTGTAATTCATGCTTCTGGTATCCCAACATCTCACAGTAGGTTTGATTCACTTGGAGGAACCTACCGTCTAAGTTAACAACACATATACCAATGGGAGCGCGTTCAAAAAATTTTCGGAATCGTTCCTCACTTTCCTTGAGTGCCAACTCCGTCCGCTTGCGCTCGGTAATATCCAAAAAGGCACTTACTGCACCTCTGGCGTTTCCCTGCTCGTCAAACAGTGGTGCTGCGTAGCCATACAAATTGAACACTGCACCATCTTCATGTACAATATCAATCTCCGCATCCTGAACCTCCGTGCTATGAGCCGCAGCATATTGCAAAGGCTGTTCATCCCCTGGTACTTCCTTGCCATTGCGGCAGACTTTAAAGGTCGGTAGGGGTGCGTCGTTAGGTGGGGTACAGGAAGCGTTAGTATCTAGGGAAATTTTTAAGATTTTGGCAAAGGTGGAGTTTACCTGAATGTGGTGGCATTCAGCATCTTCGGCGATCGCAATACTAATCGGAATAACTTCAAACAACGTTTGCAACTCACTCACCCGACGCTGCAAATCCTGGTTGAGGGAGGCGATTGCTTCGGCACTTCTTGCTGCTTCATTAATGGCTTGCTTGCGCTCGGTAATATCTTCGGCAATACCTGCAACGCGGTGAACTTCTCCCGCCTCATTCTTAATAGGAAAACCCCTATCCCGAACCCAGCGCACTGAGCCATCCGGACGCACGATGCGATACTCCTCATCGTACTCTCCTAGCTCTATTTTCTCAAAGAAAGCCGCTTGCACGCGATCGCGGTCTTGGGGATGAATGCTGTCAGTCCACTGCATGAAATTTGCCAACGAGCTTTCACAACTACGTCCCCAAAGCTTTTCGTAAGCAGGACTGACGTAGAGTACTTGGTGCTGTGCCATATCTGATATCCAAAAAACATCTTGGATATTTTCTGCTAACTGCCTAAATCGCTCCTCGCTCTGGGCCAGAGCCTCCTGGGTTCGCTTGCGGTTGGTAATATCAGCCATTACAGCCATCGTGCCACTAATATTACCTTGAGGGTCATACAGTGCTGCGCCCCAGACGGCAACCTCAATCGGTGAACCATCCTTCTTCTGACGACGTACCTCTAGACCCGTGAGTGAGTTGCCGTCTAACTTGAGCTGATGCCATCTCTGGAACTCTTCTTGCTTGTCTTCTGGAACGAAGGGAGCGGGGCGACCCAGTACTTCTTGTTCAGTCCACCCGAAGATGCTTTGTGCCGCTGGACTCCACATCTTCAGATTCGTCTGGGTATCAAGGGTAATAATAGCTAGTGGTGAAGCTTGGATGATAGCTTGAAGGGTTTGGTTTGTTTCTTGCAGCTGTGCCTCAGCGTGTTGGCGAGCGATATCGAGCCGATCTAGTATTTGGGCATTCTGCCAAATCCAAACCGCAAAAACTACAATACTCACCATAACCAGGAGTGACAATCCAAAGGTAGTGTTGTAGAGTCCGACTCGGTAACCTTGGACGATCAGCCAACCCAACAAAAACGGGATGGCGATCGCCGCTAGCAACATACGACGTGCAATAAAGCCGCCAGTACTACGGTTCGTGACTACCTTCATAAACCCTTGATGTGGACGAGCCAATAAAATACCCAAACACAGCACGATGAATGTCAGGACTGTGTGTAATGCCATTCCGGCATATAAAGGAATCTGGTAGAGGGATTTAACGTCGTAAGCATAACCAATCAAGGCGAGCATAGAAACGATAGCCGCCGTGAGAGTGAGAAACTGAGCTATCCAGTAGCAACGACGATTCTTCTGACCTAAAAGTATTAAGGCAAAGCCAATTAGGAGAAAATTCAGAGCCGTATTGGGTGCCATGCTATTCAGGCGAGAGGGTTCTGCCTCTGCCGGGATGTCATGGAATAGTAGCTGTCCGATACCCAGATTCCAGCTAAATATATATTGACTGAGCTTGAGTAAGCCGATTATTGCGATCGCTAAGGCGAATCCTTGCCCAAGTCGATGCCTGGAAAGGATATGGTTATTGTGCCTCGACCTATGTCCTGTTAAGCTAACGCCTGTTACTTCTTGCCTGTTACCATCTTCGTGCAACAGCCACAACGATACACCTGAGAACACGAAAGTTAGAGCTGCGCTCACTTTCATGGTGGCAAAACCGGGGAGAACGCTTTTGAGGGTGGGGATATCAAATATCCAGCCCACGAGTACCAAGCAGCCAACAAGGATGGTTATTGCACTTGCAACTTTTGGAACAAATCTCAGGGTAGAGTTCAGACGTGAATCGGGCAGATGGGAGCTATTCACTTCTAGAATTATCGGGGGATTAGAAAATTTAACATACTGATGGCTCGTACCCCTACTTTATCTTTTGATCGGGGCACCCTGATTTTGCATCCACCACCACGGGGGAAAACCTGGGTGGATTATGCGACGTGGGATGACAGGATTGAGAAGTTTCGCATTCCGGCAATTCATTACCGCCCCCTGGTGGAAGCGTTGCAAGCTGAAGGAATTGAGTTTAATGATCAAGCCAAGGAATTTACACCGCTAGAACTGGTTCCTAGCTTTGAGATGGAACCTTACCCTCATCAGAGTGAAGCTTTAAATAGTTGGAAGCAAGCAGGGCGTCGAGGGGTGGTGGTTCTTCCTACCGCTGCGGGCAAGACGTATTTAGCACAACTGGCAATGCAAGCCACGCCTCGCAGTACGTTGATTGTCGTGCCTACTTTGGATTTGATGCATCAGTGGTACGCTCACCTGAAGGCGGCGTTTCCAGATGCTGAGGTGGGGTTGCTGGGGGGAGGTTCGCGGGATAGAACGCCAATTTTAATTTCTACTTACGATAGTGCGACGATTCATGCAGAAGCCTTGGGCAATCTGTATGCAACCCTGGTATTTGACGAGTGTCACCACTTGCCGACTGACTTTTACCGTGTTATTGCTGAATATGCGATCGCACCCTACCGACTGGGACTCACCGCCACCCCTGATCGCTCTGATGGGCGTCATAATGACCTTAATGCCTTAATCGGGTCAGAAGTCTATCGCAAAACCCCAGAAGAACTAGCGGGTTTAGCACTAGCTGAACACAAAGTTGTCCAGATTAAAGTGAAGCTTTCCCAAAAAGAACGCGATCGCTACGATGCTTGCATCAAACTACGCAATGACTTTTTAAAAGAAGCGAATATTTACCTCGGCAGTATGCAAGGTTGGCAGCGCTTTGTCCAAGTTAGTGCAGGTTCTCAAAAAGGACGACGGGCGATGTTGGCGCATCGAGAAGCGAAGGAAATTGCCTTAGGTACGGATGGCAAACTGCGGATTCTTACCGACTTACTTACCCAACATTACCCGGAACGCATCCTAATTTTCACGAACGATAATGCGACAGTTTACCGGATATCCCAAGACTTGCTCATCCCCGCGATTACCCATCAAACACCTGTGAAAGAACGTCATGAGATACTGACTCGTTTTCGGGAGGGAGAATATAAAACGTTAGCCGCTTCCCATGTCCTGAATGAAGGAGTTGATGTCCCCGATGCGCGTGTGGCAATTATCTTGTCAGGTACGGGTTCGGAAAGGGAGTATATTCAGCGGTTGGGTAGAGTATTGCGTCGGGGTACGGATAACAATAAACAAGCGATTCTCTATGAGGTAGTGGCAGAAGATACGAGTGAGGAAGGAACATCCCAGCGTCGGCGTGGCGGGGAAGCCAGAAGCGAACCACCAAAACGCAAAGAAGTAGAAAAGCCGAAGCCAAAACATCGACAACTGGAGATTTTACCTTCTCCATCCATTTATGAGGTGAATCGTTCGACTACCCCCAAAGCGGCTGAGTCACCTGCTAAGTGGGGAGAAGATGACATAGAATAAGCGATCGCTTCTTGGGAAAACGGCTATTGTTTAGCGACAGGATCTATTCACTTTGCTAACACGCTCTTCATCCCAAAGAGCGCTAGGTAATTTATTCTAGAATCAAATAGAGTAAAGCTGGCTTAGGTTTCTTATGAACTCCCGCCGCATTCTGAAAGCTGGTGAATCTTATACTTTCAGCCGATATTTTGAATTATCTTTTACTATTGATGATATTTTAGCCGAATTAGATTGCACTATTGAAAGGAAGATTTTAACATTACCTGAATCTCCAGGAACTTTAAACTTAGACTCTTTACAGCAGCAGCTTCAGCGTAATTTATCTCATATCGATTTAGTGAATGAAACGACTAGACGTGAAGCTTTAATTAGTCCAATTTTGTTTGAGGTATGTGATTTAACTAATCAGCGACTTAACATAGAATATTCTATTGCGGTCAATGATTATCTTAAAGGAACCCTCGACTATTATATTGCAGCACCTCAAAATTTATTGGTCATCGAAGCAAAACAATCAGATTTGGTTCGGGGATTTACTCAACTTGCTATTGAATTAATAGCACTTGATGAATGGACAAAATCCACATCTGAGTTTATCTATGGAGTAGTTACAACTGGAGAAGACTGGCGTTTTGGAATTTATGATCGGGCGAATCGTAAAGTGACTCAAGATCAAAAACGTTATCAAGTTCCAGAAAATTTATCAACGCTTGTGAAAATTTTGGTAAGTATTATTAATTGAGTTCGCGCAGGCGGACTTAGTTGGGAGTATGTCACCTTTGCAAGTGAACGAACAGCCCGCACTTCGTGCCGCTTCGCTAACATCCCCCAGCCCCTTCTCCCACGGGGAGAAGGGGAGCAAGACTTCAAAGTCCATCTCCCCGTGGGAGAGGGATTTAGGGTGAGGGCTAACAAAGATGACATACTCCCGACTTAGTTTCTATAGCCGCGATTTCCAATCGCCAGGTATTCTTGCAAAAATGGGATGCACCCAGTATCTGTAGCAAGTATCGAGGAAATTGGTATTAGCTACAACTTAACCACAGAATGAATTCAAAATAAGTTATAATAGAGAGTTATTTTTATGATATAGTTA
The DNA here is from genome assembly GCA_036703885.1 of Candidatus Sericytochromatia bacterium. Lineage (GTDB taxonomy): Bacteria > Cyanobacteriota > Cyanobacteriia > Cyanobacteriales > Coleofasciculaceae > CADCTM01. The sequence goes on along the minus strand of DATNQT010000221.1, from coordinate 595 downwards.
GTTTGTTGAGCGCCAAGCGTTCAACGACAGAAGCCAGTCCATAGCTTTGCTCGGCGGGGACTGGCTCCAACTCCCACTTACATAGGAGATAAATCAATTATGACGTGTAAAAAACGGCTTAGTCCGTGGGTAATTGTTCGCCTGCTGCCCAATATGCAACGAGTCACTGTTGGTCGCTTCCGCACGCGCTCTGATGCAGATGGTCATTTGCAGATTCTGCAACGACTGATTCCCAGGGCTGAAATGGTTGTTGTCTTCGATGTCGAGGAGCAACCGTAATGTAATTGTGGCGTGTAGTTAATTGAGGACTTACGCAATTTGGTCTTTAAAGCGCCATCTGTAGGGGCGAACAGCTGTGCGCCCCTACTATATGTAGCGTTAGTGCGTTAAGTCCTGAGTTGAGGCGATCGCTTTTTGAGATGAAAGGCGATCGCTTTTTCACTTCCATAAGTGCGCTAATATCAATCAGCGTTGAGGATAGCTTCAAGACCAACCTTCACTTGCACAAGTTCCTGGCGCTGTTGGTCTATCCAGGCTTTTTCAGCTTGGCGCTGTTCTGGTGTCTCTTGCTGATATCGTTCTTGTCTCTCTAGGA
>DATNQT010000220.1:0-5032 GCA_036703885.1 Candidatus Sericytochromatia bacterium | reverse complement strand
GCGACGAGTATACTAACTCTTCGAGCAGCGAAAACACGCCCCTGCACGTCAGGTTTTATCTGAGTTAACCAGATAGCGTCACTGGAACTACCAAGTAATGGAAAATTGAGTGACGAACAAAATTGGGCTGGTATCCAAATTAAGAGCATTTGCCCCAATCCAAACGCTGTTTTGCTTAAGCCAGCACCGATTATACCGATCAGCATTCCGTGTATTCGGCGTTTTGTACCGCCCCAAGCGCTTACTAACAATGCTCCAAGGACGCCGCCAATTCCCGCTGCGGAAGCTAAACTAGCTAATACCTTGGCATCATTACCAGTGCGTGCCAGAATCATCGGTGAATAGAGGGGAGCGCCAAGGTCATGGGCAAACCAGAATAACATCTCTAACACCAGTAAAGCAAGCAAGCTGGGGCTCGCCATAATGTAGTGACAGCCGAAAACAACCTGCTGCTGGAGGTTAGCGCGACTAAAGGGTTCAGGCTCGACGTGAGCGGGTTCTGGGATGCGTACAAATAGCAGTGTGAGGAGCGCGATCGCAAATGTAGCCAGATCGATAATTAAGATACCAATCAGACCAATAACTGCGTAGAGGACACCAGCCAGTGCTGGTGCAATAATATCAGAGCCGTAACTGGCTAGAAAGCCAATACTACTGGCTCGACTGTACTGTTCCTCGGACACCATCATCGATATTGATGCCAAGTATGCCAGTTCCTGAAGTTGCTCAAAAATGCCGTTGATAGCTCCAGCTAGGTACAGATGCCATATTTGCAGATTGTTAGTTAAATAAAGCAGTAAAATAACAATCGTTGAAAAACAGGCGATCGCATCGCCAATCATCATCAGCAATTTACGATTACAACGGTCTACAATAATTCCGGCAAAGGGAGTCACCAGAACTCGCGGAGCTTGCGTCAACAAACCAAATAAGGCTAGTGCGGTTGCCTGACCTGTCAGTTGCCATACCCAGATTGTGATGGCGAAGTTAGTCATTTGGCTGCCAATTAAAGAAACCGTTTGACCCAGCCAAATAACGATGAAATTTCGCATAAATTAAATCAATTCAAATTAGGGATGAGTAGGCGGAAGTTGACTGCGCTGAGTTGCCTCCTGACGACGTGCGATCGCCCACTGCCGCTGACGCCACAACACCCACCCGGTGACGAACAAACCCGCAGGTGCTAGACCAACCAATACGTAAATTATTCGCATTCCCAGCCCTCCATAACTACCAATATGTAAGGGGTAAAGTGAGTAGATAACCCGCGTAGCTAGGGGTGCTTTATCAACCGTATTCACCCGCACAACTTTGCCATTGTATTGGTCAATATAAATTTGGCTATCGCTACTGGCACTACTGAGAGAAGTATCCTGAGAAAATCTTTTTCCGACTCTAAATAAACCCTTAGCATCTGAGGGTAGATTGAACCAAATTGTTTGAGTTGCTGGTAAAGCTTGCTCGGCAGTTTTCAATATGCGATCGGCTATTAGAGTTTTTCTGCCAGCAGCGGGTTGAGACTGAGTTGGAACTGGTGGAATTGGTGTAGATGTCAGCGAGTAAATTGCTCGTTCAAACTCTGAAAAAAAGCTCATTGCTGTGCCTGTGAAGGCAATGAGTAAGAGAAATGTAACCGATACAATCCCGACGACTTTATGGAGGTCGTAGCTGATCAGTTTCCCAGGAGCTTTCCACCTGATTTTAAAACCTGCGATCGCTTTTTTCCATCCAGGCCACAAAATTATTCCCGTTATGCATAACAGTATCGTCAATCCCCCACAGACACCGACTACTATCTTACCCGCTTCACCTGCAAAAAAATTGATGTGTAACTCAACTAAAAAATGATATATAGTTTGTTTCTGGAGGCGAGAACCGAGAATTTTTCCCGTGTAAGGATTGATGTAAACAAAAACAACCTGCTTGTCTGGGGATTCGCTCCAGGCTCTGTAAACCCCGGTAGGATTTTGGGGAATATCGATCGACTCCACCTTTAATTTTGGGTAGGCAGAACGAACCGTATCTAAAACCGACTGTAGAGACACCCGTTTTTCTTGAGCAACGACTTGTAGAAGATTGGGGTTCAGGAAGCGGTCGATTTCATTTACAAACACTAATGAACTGCCAGTCAAGCTAATTATAATTAGCAGGATGCCCAGCATCAAACCTATATATCGATGCACGCTTAAGGCGAGTTTCCGTAGTTTCATATCCTAACTTTCCACTTTCAATAACTTCTGACACTTTTTAAATTCCTCGTTTCCAGGTAGAACCTGGAAATGCTACTCGGAGGCTCAGCCTCCATACAAAGAGGCGGAGCCTCTTATGTCATGTTCCAAGGCTGGAGCCTTGGAACCAGTAAAAATCTCCCACCTGCTTATTTTTAGGTCAGGTTTAATCAAAACTCAAAGCCCACCGTTCCCTGCACCGTCAATGGCGCACCAGGAAAAACCCGCAGATCGCCATTAGTAGATTCAAAATATCTAACATTAAACAGATTGTTGACATTGAGAGCCGCTCTCAAGTTTCCCCTCCTGTAAAAAATTGCAGCATCAGTGCGTAAGTAACTTGGCAAGCTAAAACTGTTGTCAAGATCGCCCTCGCGTTCTCCGACGTAGAACAACCCCAAACCAAAACCTAACCCCTGCAAATTACCATTTTGTATTTGATAAGTTGTAAACAAACTGGCGCTATGTTGAGGCACGTTATTGATGCGGTTACCAATAGCCAAAGCGTTGTCTTCAACAATTCGTGCGTCTGTATAAGCGTAAGAAGAAGTTATTCTCCATCCAGGTAAAATTTCGCCAGATATGTCCAAGTCAATTCCTCGGCTTCTTTGTTCGCCTGTTTGGATAGAAAAATTAGCATCTCTGGGATCGGGGGTTAGAACGTTCTGGCGCGTCAGTTGATAAAAAGCGAGGGTTGAAGAAAGTCTTCCCTCCAGAAACTCAGCTTTTACACCTACTTCATATTGCGTGCCTTCTTCGGGTTGAAATAGACCGTTGTCAAAGCCAGTTCCGCTGACAGGATTAAATGACCGAGTGAAGCTAGCGTAAAGTGAAATAGGTTGAATTGGTTGGTATACAATACCTAACCTGGGGCTGAATGCTTGCTCGGATTGTTCTGTTCTGGTATCGGCTAATTTATCTGTTAGCTTTTGCTCGTATAGATCGAAACGTCCACCCAAAATTAATTTCAAGTTATTTAAAAGTGAAATTTGATCTTGGATGTAAAACCCAGCCGATTGTGTCAAGGTAGCATTATCAAGACTGAAGGTAACAGGGCCTAACGGCGCGCCATAGACTGGATTGAAAAGGTCGAGGGGCGCAATATCTCCAATATCAAATCGATTTTTGAACTGATTTTCTCTAAATAGCTCAACTCCAACCAGTAACTTATGTTCTATTGACCCGGTTGAAAAGTTACCAACCAAGTCGGTTGTATAAATTTGGGTATCTGTACTGCTAGTCCCCGTTGTATAACCACGATTCAACGTGCGACCATCTGGTTCTAGACTAGCGGGAAAGAAACTGTCTTGGTCGTAAGAATATAGTGTTAGCCGGAAGGCATTACGCAACGACCAGTTTTGGCTAAATTGATGCTCTAACTCGTATCCAACTCTCTCAACGCGGTTATCGATAAAGTCTTCACCAGGTTCGGCAATATTGCGGTTTATCGGTATCCTACCGTTAGGATTCGATCGCACCGTGCCAAGGGCTGGTAAGCCGCGAGGGTTGGGAAAACTCGATCTGACAATTTCTCCTTGTAGGGTTAGCTTTGTTCGATCACTAATCGCCCAACTAAACGCGGGGGCAACTAATAAGCGCTCAGTTTCCGCAAAATCAAGGAAACTCTCTGAATTTTGGTAGGAAAAGTTTAACCGATACAAAAGATTTCGGTCAGCGTTCAGCGGTCCTGTTAGATCGACTGTTCCACGATAAAAGTTATAGCTTCCAGCCGTGAAGTCAACTGCATAGAAGGGCTCGCGCTCAGGTCTTTTTGTCACAATGTTAATGACACCGCCGGGGCTGCCTTGACCAAACAAAACAGAGGCTGGTCCTTTTAAAACTTCTACTCTCTCAATAAGTGCACTCTCATTTGGTACTTGAGTGTTAGTACTATCCCTCAAACCATTTCTGAGAATATCTACGCTTTCAAAGCCTCTAATGTTAAATTGCTCAAACGTACTGAGGGATGAAGTTGTTTGATTGACGCCGCTGACACTTCTGAGGGCTTCTTCTAAGCGGGTAACTCGTCGGTCTTCAAGTACCTGTTGGGGAACAACTTGAATCGATTGAGGAACGTCTTGTATTGGGGTATTTGTTCTTGTCCCAGTTGTGGCTTCGGTTACTCGACGTGTTTCCCGCCGCCCTGTCACGACGATTTCAATTTTCTGCTCTGTTTGTCGCTGAGCTTCTGTTGCGGTTGGTTCGGTAGGTGGAACTTGTGTTCCCACTTGACCTGGTGGTGTGATTGGTTCGGTAGGTGGAACCTGTGTCCCCGATTCTACTGGGCGTTGAGTCGGTGTGGGCCGAACAGCGGTGCTATCTGGCGTGGAACTCAAGCGCACAATTAAACCCCTATCCCCGGAAGTCACTTGTGCAGTGGGTATACCTGCCTCACCGATAACTGTGACTCGGATACTATTTGTATCCAACGGTGCAACGGTCACCGTTGCAATTCCTGGCGCGGGGTTGTTGGCACGAAACGGTTGGCCTTCTGGTAAACGCAGCTTTGCGGTAATAACATCTGTAAAGAAAGTTCGACCGTAGCTACCACTGAAGGCTTGCAGGGGTTTTCCGTTTTCTGTCTCTAAGATTACCTCTACGCCTCCCGGTGTTGGGTTAAGTCGCACGCCAGTCACTTCGACAATCTGAGCAGAGGCTGGTGTCGAAACCAACACCGATACGATACCAGCCAATCCAACGGCATTCAGGAATTGTAATTGTTTCACTCTCGTCTCCTCACACAATCGTTGAAAATTTCAGGGCGCTGGGTGGGCGCGGCAAATATCTTCTGCTTGCAGCGTCCA
>DATNQT010000219.1:0-7564 GCA_036703885.1 Candidatus Sericytochromatia bacterium | reverse complement strand
GGTTTAACCCAGGTATCTGCTTTCCACAAATCAATTGGATAAACCCGCCCTTACGAAATGTGACATACATAAAACCAATTGGTATAAGGGGATTTAAAACACCAATGTGCATGGGTTGCCCCTGCCGCAAATTCGTCTTTATTTGATCAGCGATGAGATTTCACAACAGATGGAATCGTCCGGCTAACTTCAGCTAAACTCCAATCGGGTCGCAAGTTTTTCGCTCCACGCAGATAGGGATGGTAAATCTTAACTTGAGCTGGGGTATTGATATGAATCAAAAAGCGGATGCAGCGCTTTAAACTACCTTCAACGTGCATTTGCTGAACATCGAGTAGAGCCACATTATCCCAGTGTGGTCGTTCTCGTGCGATCGCAGCCGGAAACACCGCATCTAAATCGCGAGTTGCCGTAAAGATAGCACTAATAATTTCGTCGTGGTCGAGTTGATTGCGTGCTTCTAGTTCATCTAACAGTTCCGTCACTGCCTCTCGGATTGCCTCAACTGTATTTTCTGAGGCAGTTGTTGCTCCGCGAATCGCCCGAACTCGCCACTCCACCACTTGTTTCCTCCAATTTTAGATACTAGAACTAGGGACTAGGGACTAAGGACTAGGACTAGAGGATAGGGTTAAATAACATAAAAGCTTTTATACTCCTATACTTTCTAACCCCAACGCTCTACCCGCTTTAATTAAGGTCGATATAGCCACAGAGGCTGACCACTTGTAGACAGTTCAAATTCTACCCAGTCTATCCCAGCCGCTAGTCCTGATGCTCTCCCACTACGGCTGTTGGGTAGCAGGCGATTTAAGAATGGTTTGGGTTCCTCAATAGTGAAACACTTGGTTTTTTCTGGGTCAAGACCAACCAGTTCTGCCGTCCAACGGCGAGCATCTTCTTCCGTTCCCAAACGGTCAACAATACCCAGTTCTAAGGCTTGCTCACCTGTAAAAATACGACCATCAGCAAAACTTCTCACCGTTTCTACTGCCAGTTTGCGACCATCGGCAACGGTTTGGACGAACTGATGATAACTGCGATCAATCAATTCTTGAAGAATGTTCTTTTCTGGCTCTGTCAGTTCCCGATCAAAAGCCAGAATGTCTTTATAGGGTCCAGACTTAATCACCTTGAAGGAAACGCCGATTTTCTCTAACAGACGCTCCAGGTTATTCCCACGTAGAATAACACCAATACTGCCAGTAATTGTACCGGGGTTCGCCACGATATGTTCGGCTCCTACGCCAATGTAAACCCCCCCAGAGGCAGAGATGTTGCCGAAGCTAGCAACTACTTTCACCTTCTCTCGCAGGCGCAATAAGGCACTGTAAATTTCCTGGGAATCGCCTACGGTGCCGCCAGGACTGTCAATCCGCAAGAGTAAGGCAGGAAACTTCCTTTCTTCAACTATCTTCAGGGCATCAAGCACCCGTTTGCGAGTGGCAGCAGCGATCGCTCCTGTGATTTCAATTCGAGCTATTTGTTTACGAAACTTGGGCTTAAAAGGCCAGAGCATGAGGTATTCAATCGTTGTGAGCTAACAGGTAAGCCTAACAATTCGCAGGCTGCATACTACTCTAGTTTGCATGATCCTGGGAGTGCTGAGTGTTCAATCCTGATTCCTGAGCGCGCCGCAGCCAATCGTGAGGGGGCTGAGTACTGAGTACTCAAGTCCGAAAACTCAAGACTCGCAATATTTCTGTCTGGGCTTCTAGTTTTGTCAAGCTCAGTACAGAGGGTTAAAATTTTTTCTCATAAGCTTAACAAAAAGATATGATTCTGTACAATTGTTGAAAAGAAGCATAAAAAATAGTCTTTACTATCCCGATTTGTCATTTCACCCAAAACCAAAGCCCTACTCATGCAGCTAAAACTCACCAATACTCAATCTCCTTTGGTCTCCTTAGTGCTGATTGCTCCATTTTTCCTGTGGGGAACAGCAATGGTGGCGATGAAGGGCGTCATTCCGAATACGACTCCCCTGTTCATGGCGGGAGTGCGCTTAGTGCCAGCAGGAATTTTACTATTAGTGGCGGCAGCACTGATGAGGCGTCCTCAGCCGAAAAGTTGGATGGCGTGGTTGTGGATTAGCTTGTTTGCTTTGGTTGATGGGGCGCTGTTTCAAGGATTTTTAGCAGAGGGATTAGTCAGAACCAGTGCAGGTTTGGGTTCGGTAATGATTGATTCACAACCTCTAGCCGTGGCGCTGTTGTCGGGGTTGTTGTTTGGCGAAATCATTGGATTATGGGGCGGTATCGGACTGTGTATTGGGGTTGTCGGAATCAGTCTAATTGGCTTACCTAATGAGTGGATTGTCAGTCTATGGCACGGGAACTCCGCCACCGTAGAGTTTAGCTGGCAGCAGCTATTTCAACATGGAGAGTGGCTGATGCTGTTGGCAGCGCTTTCGATGGCGGTGGGGACAGTAATGATTCGGTTTGTTTGCCGATATGCTGACCCGGTTGTGGCTACGGGTTGGCATATGATTTTGGGTGGGTTGCCTTTGTTTGCCCTCTCAGGTGTTTTAGAATCCGAGCAGTGGGTCAATATTGACCTTTATGGTTGGATAGCATTAGCTTACTCAACAATTTTTGGAAGTGCGATCGCCTACGGTTTATTCTTCTATTTCGCCTCTAGGGGTAATCTCACCAGTCTGAGTTCCCTGACCTTTCTCACACCCGTATTCGCCCTGCTATTTGGGAACTTGCTTTTGTCTGAAGTACTCACACCCGTTCAGTGGTTCGGTGTCTCCCTAACCTTAGTCAGTATTTATCTAATCAATCAGCGCGAAGAAATCGCGGCTAAATTGCAATCTCTCCTCCAACAGCCAGCGGTTGCTCCCATTGCCCTAGCTGAAGAAACCCTACTCAAAAGCGATAACATTCTAGAAGAAACTGGGTCAGTTACTTTAGCAGCAATGCCTGTCAAAATAAAAGATTCGGAAGCCGAAATCCTCACACGTCAGTAGAACTGAGTGATAATTAGGAATTTCGCCACGAGAAACTTTTTTGATGGCAATCACTGCAACATTAAGCAATTCACTCAAGCTACTCTTTATCTCCAACCCAATCGGTCCCTTAGGTTCCGGATTGGGCGGTGGAGTTGAACTAACTTTGCGTAACATCGCAACGGAACTGATACATCGGGGTCATACCATCACAATCGTTGCAACCGAAGGGTCTACGGGGTGGGGAATGCCTTTAGTCGAGATTGCAGGAGTTCCACAAACCAGCGCTCAAACTCTAGGGCGAGAAGCTCCGACGGTGATCCCAGCATCTTCCGTGTTGGCGAATATGTGGGACTACGCACGGCAAGTTCAATCCGACTATGACTTAATTCTTAACTTCGCCTATGACTGGTTGCCCTTCTACCTGACGCCTTTTTTCACCTGCCCCGTAGCGCACCTAGTCAGCATGGGTTCGTTGACGGAGGCGATGGATCAAATTATTGAAAGGGTGGCAATTCAATTTCCCGATACAATTGGCGTTCATAGTCGATCGCAGGCAGACACCTTTAGCTTTGCAGACCGCTGTCGCTGTTTGGGAAATGGCATCAATTTGTCGCTTTATGACTTCTGTGCAGAACCTGCCCCTTGGATTGGCTGGGTGGGTCGAATTGCGCCAGAAAAGGGGCTGGAAGATGCAGTAGCAGCCTCGCTGCTGACTAACACTCCTTTAAAAATCATGGGTTTCTTGCAACATGAAGGTTATTGGCAGCAGATTATCCATAATTACCTAGACGCACCTATAGAATACGAAGGGTTTCTCTCAACCACTGAACTCCAACAGCGCTTGCGTCAGTGTAAAGCACTTTTAATGACACCTCGTTGGGTAGAAGCCTTTGGCAATGTCGCCATTGAAGCTATGGCTTGTGGAGTACCTGTAATTGCTTATCATCGCGGTGGTCCCGCCGAGATTGTTGAAGATGGAAAAACAGGCTTTTTAGTAGAACCCGATTCGGTGGAAGGATTGGTGGAGGCATTGGAACAGTTAGATAAAATTGATCGCTATGCTTGCCGTCAACGAGTTGAAGCCGAGTATTCTAATCAAGCAATGGGCGATCGCATTGAGCAATGGTTCCTCGATATTTTGAGCAAGCGTCCTAGTGCAGCGCCTTGATAGAGAGGCAATAGGCAATAGGTAAGAGGCTAATAGAGGTCTAGCGCATCAAAATAGAAATACTACTTATACATAATCCTTTATATAGAATCGCCTATCCATGCCTGAACCATCAATCCAGCAGCTGCTTGAAAATTTGAAAAACCCTGACGAGAATATTCGTAACCAAGCAACAGCAGAACTCTGGCGCATCTGGTTCCATCAAAAAGGTAGATATGGGATGGACTTGCTTGAACGCAGCCAAGTTATGTTTGAAGTTGGTAATATTACACAGGCAGAAGCCTTACTTACGGAACTCATCAGAGATCAGCCGGATTTTGCAGAAGCATGGAATCGACGTGCCGTTCTCTACTTCACCCTCGGACAGTACGAAAAGTCGAGAGATGACTGTCAGGAAGTCATTAAACTCAATCCCATACACTTTGGCGCACTGCACGGTTTAGGTTTATGCCATGCCGCCCTGGGAGATTACAGCGCTGCCATTCAAGCATTTCGCAAAGCCTTGGAAATTCAGCCTTATGCTTTAGCCAATCAAAAGTTGCTCCTCGAATGTACAGCACGATTAAGTTAATTTGTTGTTTGTTGTTAGTTATTTGTTATTCGCGAATAGCCAACAACCAACAACCAACAATCAATAACTAATGACTAATAACTTACATTGCCAGCTACCACCTCCCCTAAAACCGGGAGATTTACTACGGGTAGTTGCGCCGAGTGGAGCCTTACGAGAATTTGAGGCATTCCAAAAAGGCATAGAGATTTGGCGAAGTAAGGGCTATAGAGTCGAACTGCCTACTAACTGGGACGCTAAGGAAGGTTACCTTGCTGGAACAGACATCGAGCGACGCCAGCAGTTAGTAGAAGCATGGAAAGACCCAGAATGCAAGGGTATCCTCTGTGCTAGAGGTGGCTATGGCAGCGCCCGACTGCTGGAAGACTGGACGTGGAAATGGGGAATGGGGAATGGGGAAGAAGACGCAAGGATACGGGGACGCGCTTCTTTCCCTACTCCCTACTCCCGTTCGGCTGAGCGCTCACGTCGAAGCCTACTCCCTACTCCCCAATTCCCTCCCAAATGGTTAATCGGCTTTTCTGACATCACTGCTTTGTTATGGAGTCTTTACCAGTCGGGCATTTCTGGAATTCATGGCCCAGTACTAACGACTCTAACCAGTGAACCAGAGTGGTCGCTTCAGCGCTTGTTTGACTGCGTAGAAGGACGCCCCCTTGCTCCTCTTACGGGCGTTAGTTGGGGTAGTGGGAAAGTTAGTGGTATTCTACTACCCGCTAATCTCACCGTCGCTACTCATCTACTGGGAACGCCATTACAACCTCAACTCGATGGCGTTATTCTTGCCCTGGAAGATGTTACAGAGGCTCCCTACCGTATCGACCGAATGTTGACCCAATGGCGGATGAGTGGTGCTTTTAAAAAAGTTCGAGGCATTGCATTGGGAAGCTTTACGCGCTGTTATCCACCAAAGGATGTTCCAAGCTGGACGGTAGAAGAGGTATTGCGCGATCGCCTTTTGGATCTGGGCATTCCTATTGTCTGGGAACTCCCCTTCGGTCACGGTAGTGTAAATGCTGCCCTCCTTGTAGGGCAGCCAGTTCAGCTAGATGCAGATCGAGGTACTCTTAGCAGTCTAGTTGGGAATCTATAGCAATACTCAAATAAGTTGAGTACAGCCATCTACCTCCTGACTCCTGATTCCTTAAAACAGCTATATTCCACTCAACTGAGAATCACTATAAATAGTGAATTTAGTACTAATTTACTAGGAAAATGAAATGCCAAAAATTGATAGTTACTTTAAAAACACATCCTTAATATAGTGTTAAAGTCAAACAAGCCTTAGTTCAAAAAAAGTTGCTCCAAAGAAATTGCCAGGTCTGGAACCTAGCGAGAACCTATGCGAAGTGATAACCAGTCGCCTTACCATGCCTCACGAGAAAGTAACGCACAAGAGAATGCAGATAGGTTACGAGAGGAGCTGGTTCTAGCTTGGAAACAAATCTCAAGACAGGCGGTTCTCAATAAAATCATTCAGGCGATGCGAGGGACGCTGGTACTGGATGAAATCTTACAAACAACGGTCAACCAGTTACACGTCGCTCTCCAGGTCAGCCGTTGTTTGATTTTCCGACCTGACGTTCATAATCAAATGGCAATTCGCTATGTGTCAGAGGCAACAGATAAAGGGCAAACTTTAATAGGTCAATGTTGTCCTTGGTGTGAGTACTACTATGAAACTCTCTCTTTAGGTGAGTCAGTAGTTGTCTCTCAATTTGAGGAGACGCTACCACCTGAAGTCCTCTCAGCCGTACAGGAACACGGTATTCGAGCCATAATGATCGTGCCGTTAGTGTACCAGAACTCCTATATAGGTGGGATTGCTGTAGTGCAATGCGATCGCCTACAGCCGGCAGGGTACGAAAATAGTGATGCATTGCCGGAGTTAGGGTTAGGGATGTTAGGGGCGTCAGTGGCTACAGAACAGTTAGCCTCTCTTGGGGAAGAGTACCCTCAAGAATGGACGGAGTCAGATCTAGAATTCGTAAAGGCGATCGCAGACCATTGTGCGATCGCGATTTATCAAGCCGAACTCCACCAACAGCTACAAGCAGAATTAGTCGAGCGCAAGCAGATAGAAGAGGCACTGCGGCACAGCGAGGCACGCTACCGCGCTATTGTTGAAGACCAAACCGAACTGATCTGTCGATTTAAACCTGACGGTACACTGACTTTCGTCAACGACGCCTACTGCCGCTATTTCGACAAGCAGAAATCTGAACTAATTGGGCAAAAGTTTCTGCCAACGATGCCCTCTCAAGACCGAGCATTAATCTCGAAGAACTTTCGTTCTCTTTCTCAAGGACATCCAACCAACACCTACGAACACCGCATCCTCCTACCTTCTGGAGAAGTTCGCTGGCAGCAGTGGTCAGATAGAGCTTTGTTTGATGAGCAGGGTAACTTTATTGAGTGTCAGGCAGTAGGACGCGACATCACCCAACTCAAACAGGCAGAAGATGACATTCGCTTGGCATTGGAAAAGGAAAAAGAACTTAGCGAACTTCGCTCTAGCTTTGTATCCTTGGTTTCCCACGAGTTCCGCACGCCACTAACTGTAATTCAATCTTCTACTGACTTACTCAGCCACTATCATCACCGATGGTCTGACGAGAAAAAATTGACGCACTTTGGACGGATTACAAGTTCTGTCAAACATATGACTCAGTTATTAGATGATGTTCTGACCATTGGCAAAGCAGAAGCAGGACAACTAAAATTCGAGCCTTCCCCAATAGATTTGCTAGCCTTCTGTAACGAACTCGTAGAAAGTCTCCAACTGAGTGCAAGTCCCCACTACGCCATCAATTTTGTAGGACAGTGTAACTGCACCAATTCCCAGATGGATAAAAAACTGCTGGGGCATATT
>DATNQT010000218.1:0-4303 GCA_036703885.1 Candidatus Sericytochromatia bacterium | reverse complement strand
TGAAGCGCTACTATTCATGTGAAGTCTCCGGCAGGTGTGGTGAGTTACCCGTTGTTACCGAACTCTCGGTAACACTCGATTCAATCTAGGTATCTGTAGTACCTATCCCCGGTAACTTGACAATTTATGCAAGACGTTCGCAAAAACAAGACTGATTACAGAAAGACCCCGAACAGGGTAAGCTAGTCACTGGAATTTATTAAAAAATGGCGTGCGCCAGCAAGCTAATCATTCATCATTTGGCACTATGAGGCATTTTCAACGCCTAGTCGTATTGGTCGTGGCGATCGCTATTCTTTTCTTCCCGCTATCGGCACAAGCCGCTAGCTCTTCTTCCATTGGACGTGCTAATAAAGACTCTGAATTAAGCGGTCAGGATTTCTCCGGTCAAAAATTACTGGGGGAAGAGTTTTCCAACGCCAAACTGGAGGGAACCAACTTTAGCAATGCGGACTTACGCAGTGCAGTGTTTAGCGGTGCTGTGATGAGCAAAGCAAATCTGCATGGGGCGGATTTTAGTAATGGCATTGCCTATCTGGTTGACTTCAGAGGAGCGGATCTAAGCGATGCGGTTTTGGTAGACGCAATTATGTTGCGTTCTCGCTTTGAGGACGCTGACATCACAGGTGCTGACTTTAGTGATGCAGTTTTAGATGGCGTCCAAATGCAGAAACTCTGCGCCAGAGCATCGGGTGTCAATTCCAAAACTGGAGTCGATACTCGCGAATCTCTAGGATGTCGCTAAAGTATTAGGTTTTAGGTTTTAGGTTTTAGGTTTTAGGGATAAAATTTCTACCTAACACCCAAGACCCAACACCTAAAACCTCTCCAAATCATCAGTTAGCATTGCTGTTTTTAGGTTTATTCAGCTCCCTGCACTTAGCCATCGCCTCTTCGTAGGCAGCTTGGTATTCAGCACCGCCTAACATGATGTCGCCGTAATATTCATAAGGCGCAGCGCCATAAATCGGAAGTGGCTCGTCCTCTGGATAGTCTTCTTTCGCTTCTTCTACAGCGGCTTTTAGTTCTTTAACACTCAGCTTTTGTGCTGGGAAGTAGTAGAGGTGTTCAGGATTTTTGCTCAAGTGTGGCAAGGTTGGATCGACAAGACAATTATCAAGCTCAATCCAACCATGCTCAATGGGTTTGTACGGCTCTCCAGCAAAGACTAAAAAGCCTTGGACATAGATAGCTCCCTCGGTTAACAATGCTGCTTTATAAGCATTGTCAAACCTAGCCTTCGCTTGGCTTTTGATGCGTTTAGAAATTTCTGTAGAGAGAGCTACATCTAATGATTTGCTCATACCTGTTGCTTTATGGTGCGCTAATATTCTTAGTTTACTTAGGTATTACCCCCCTACCTCAGCCGGAAAGTAAGGAGTTTAGGTTTTAGACACTCTTTGAGAAGTATTCCCAATTGTTAAAAAAGATGAAGATAAATCTTTCAACCTAGACAGTGTATTGTTTGTGAATTATTTTAGAAAAGTTTAAGCTTCACCACACTAGTTTTGCACTGTCAAAGTTTATTGCAAAAAATAGGTCTTTAGGTAGAACAAATTTTCTCGGTACAACTAACAATAAAAATAGTATTGCATCTACTGTATCTTAAGGAATCGCAAAAGCTATTACAGTTTGGCTCTCAGGTTATGAAAGTTCAATCAATAATAGCTTATGTTGCACCCAACATCGCCCACTAAGGTGAGGCAACTGGACGAAGTGCTCTGACTAGGGCTGTGTAATGATGAAAGGCTGAGAGCAAAATTGTTTTTTAGCAGTCTATTAATTTTTTATTTAATCAGGGAGAAATGACTGTGGACGGTAAAGATTTAAAAACATTAGCGAATCAAGAGCTAGATTCTACGGTATCTGAGGCGCTAGCGGCAAAGATGCTGCAATATCACGATGTAATTCCAGAAGAGGTTCTCGATCTACTGGAAGAAGCCGTAGAAACTTATGTAATCATTGCACCCACACTCTCTGGTTACCTACGGAGTATTGCTAAAAAAGAGATTGAGTTTTTTATTCGGCTCTATCAGGACAAAATCCGAAATACTCTCCACATTCAAAACCCGCAGCCACCTCAAAAAATTCTTCAGCTTCTAGCTGGCTGTGGAGCTTAGTAGCCTAGAATAATAGCGTTGTCAAAACCTCGGTTTCACTCTCACGATGAGACTGTAATTCATTTCACAAAGGCTTTGAGTGCGATCGCAAATTTAAAATTATCAGCAGCCAAGCAGCATTGATGCTCCAATTTCACCCCCCTGGCTTTGGACAAAAAATCGTTAATACCTCCCTAGGGTCGATGGTGTACTACACTCCTGTCGCTCCACCTTGGACAGTAGCCACCCCAAAAGAGGAGTTACCCACGCTCGTCTTCCTGCATAACTTTGGCGGCGGAGCTTCGGCTTATGAGTGGTCTAAAGTGTATCCTGCCTTTGCCACCACTCACCGAATTATCGCTCCCGATTTGATTGGCTGGGGGCAGTCGGCTCATCCGATCCGAGATTACCAGGTAAGCGACTATCTAACGACACTAACGGAGTTTCTCCTAGAGGTAGCTGATTCCCCAGTAATGGTAGTGGCGTCTTCCCTAACGGGTGGCATTGTTGTCCGTCTGGCAATTGAGCGTCCGGAATTATTTAAGGCGCTGTTTCTGGTGTGCCCCTCTGGGTTTGATGACTTTGGGCAAGGCGCTGGGCGCAGACTACCTATTAATATAGTCAGAACCCCCTTCTTAAGTAGTCTGATTTATAGTTTGGGGGCGACTAATGAGGTGGCGGTGCGTAATTTTCTGGAG
The DNA here is from genome assembly GCA_036703885.1 of Candidatus Sericytochromatia bacterium. Lineage (GTDB taxonomy): Bacteria > Cyanobacteriota > Cyanobacteriia > Cyanobacteriales > Coleofasciculaceae > CADCTM01. The sequence goes on along the minus strand of DATNQT010000218.1, from coordinate 1,506 downwards.
CAATTTCTCTTCGCCAAACGCGATCGCATAACAGAGGAAATGGTAGCAGCTTATTTAGCCTCAGCCCAACAACCAAATGGGGAATACGCAGCACTATCTTTCTTGAGGGGCGACCTTTATTTTGACTTACCGCTGTATATTGACCAATTGACTGTGCCGACTGTGATTTTTTGGGGAGAAGAAGCACAGTTTACTCGTGTAGACCTAGGTAGGCGTCTGGCACGTCTGAACCTGCAAGCCGTTCGGGGCTTTGAAGTGATTGCAGAAACTGGGGTATTGCCCCATCTAGAACAACCAGCGGTGGTGATAGGGTTACTAGAGCGTTATAGCAAAGTGCTGAGTGCTGAGTGACTTCGGCGTGAGGCTTCGACGGTGAGCGCTCAGCCGAACCGCGCTCAGTCGAACGCTGAGTGCAGTTCGACAAGCTCACTGTGAACTGAGTGCTGAGTGCTCGCCACAATCTACAAAAGGGTTTTAGGCACTCATCCCGTCTTAACCTATGCTTCGACTGCTATATAATGCAGGATGCTTGTGATTGGGTGCGGGATTATCTGAAGAACAACTCGGAGGTGGAACAGAGCGATAGGTATCTGTGCGACCGTATTGGGGAGAAGTAATGTTGGGCAAAACGCACAGAATCAATTGATGAACCATTTACCCAACACTATCGGATATAGTCTCAGACAAAGAAGCGATCGCTCGCAGGCTGGAGTAAGTCAATGCTTGATTAAAGTAATAACCTTGCCTTCACGCTCCGCATTGTCCCATTTAAACCCCTTAAAAATGTCCTGCTGAACCCAAGTCTTTGTGTTCCAAAAAGCCAATATGCCTGTCTCTTTTAGAGAGATGTTTATCTGGGACAACCAGCGATCGCACATCCACTCTTCGAGAGGTAGAAAGAGTGCCAATGAAAGAGAAGCTTCCAGTAAAGGGAGGTTGGGCGTTGCTAAATTCCGGTCGGCTGGAATTTAGCAACGATATGAGGTATGTACACCTCCGGCAAGTTTACGCTCTTTGGAGGAACGAAAGCATTCTTAAAAGCATAAAGTAATTCATTTAAGAGCGTGTCCTGTTAACAGGACACGCTCTTAACGTGGCGGCTACACCAGAGATGTTCTCTTGTAACTTCGTCTTGTAAACCTTTTGCTACTTTAGTAAGTACTTATACTCAATTATTTCAGAGAAGAGAAATAGTGATCGCTTTTGGGTCGCTTCGAGAATAGGTATTCTTCTGGCGGGAAGGGAGTAAATAATACGGAATTTGAGGCAATAATCAGATTTACAGCTATCCATCACAGAGCGCTCGCAGAAGTTTTCGGTCTACTGATAGTCAATCAGCAAGACAGTTGCTCTCGCTGCTTCTGATAAATCACAAGCTAATCGGCAATGGCTAATGCGGGAACCCGCAATAAAACCACCGCCATGTAGATACAGGATGACCCGATCTTTAGCCGCTTCTAGTGTTGAGATTAAGCTTGCGGGTACACCATTAGCATCGACTACTTC
>DATNQT010000217.1:0-6329 GCA_036703885.1 Candidatus Sericytochromatia bacterium | reverse complement strand
TTGTCCTTAAACCAATCTTGTCAAAGTGATACTGAGATTCAACATCCTACTGTTGATTTCTCTAGCCATCAACAATGGAATCATCAAAGGGGATGGAAAAATGCTTTGAATAATTTGCGGTTAATTATCCAACCGACTCTTTCCTTGTGGCTCATTTCTCCTTGGTTAGACGTTTTCCCTAATCCTTATTTGTTGCTCGGTTTTCACGATTTAATTCATGTGATGAATCAATTCCAACTTTATTTTCCTGATGGATAATCTGGCTTTCTTGTTATTTCCTATTTCGGAGAGTGACAGAAGAGGGATACCAGTCCCGCCGTGATTCATCCCTTCATTCAGCAACGCCCCGAATCTTACTGGTTAAAGCATTATGTACATCAGGCCAGAGATACCCTTCAAGGTAGGGGTCCATACCCGGAAATGACGATGGCATAGAGTTCTGGCTGCTTTGGGACACCACTTATTTTAGCTAGTTCGCCCCAAGACGCGGAGGCAATGGTTGCGTTAGCGAACCGCCTTCGGCATTGCGTTCATCTATCCGCTAGAGCGAAGACAGGACTAAAGAGTAAGATCTTTCTGGTCTATCCCTCTTCATCTCTCATAATGAGCCAAATTTCTCCCAAAACGTCTACCCCTTCCCACATCAACCTGCTTGAACAACCAACCGACTGGCTGTATGCCTTTTGGAAATTCTCGCGTCCTCATACGATTATTGGCACGACGCTGAGTGTTTTTGCCTTATATGCGATCGCGCTGGCAACCCCAGGTAACAGCATCACAGTGCAGAGTTTAGGGCAGTTACTGGGAACTTGGATGGCTTGCTTGTGCGGCAATGTTTATATTGTGGGGTTGAATCAACTAGAGGATGTAGAGATTGACCAAATTAATAAACCCCATCTCCCAGTTGCTTCTGGTGAGTTTTCAAGGGCACAAGCTCAGTTAATTGTCATTATCCTCGGCAGCTGTGCATTACTATTGGCAGGGTTGCTGGGTCCGTGGTTGCTCTTAATGGTGGGTACTAGTTTAGCCATTGGTACGGCTTATTCCTTGCCGCCAATACGGTTGAAGCGGTTTCCCTTTTGGGCAGCACTGTGTATTTTTTCGGTGCGGGGAGCGATCGTTAATTTAGGACTGTTTTTACACTTTACCTGGGTATTTCAAGGCGGAAAATCCTTAATGCCGACGCCCTCAGTGTGGGCATTAACGGTGTTTATTTTGGTGTTTACCTTTGCGATCGCCATCTTCAAAGACATCCCTGATATGGAAGGCGACAAGCAGTACAACATCACGACCTTTACCATCCAACTAGGTAAACCCGTTGTATTTAATCTCGCCCGTTGGGTACTAACAACGTGCTATCTGGGGATGACTCTAGCAGGCTTGCTATTGCTAGATTCAGTTAACGCAGTGTTTTTAGTGATCGCTCATTTAGTCGCATTGGGTTTGATGTGGTGGCGTAGCTTGAGTGTGGATGTGCAAGATAAAAATGCGATCGCACAGTACTACCAATTTATTTGGAAACTCTTTTTCCTAGAATATTTGATTTTCCCAATCGCCTGTCTATTGCCTTAAGACTGAGGAGTCCTGCAAAACGTCCTCCTGCACCTGCAGTGAATTTCCCTAATTTCTCGTCATGCCTAGTCAGCTCCACACCAGAGCTGACAAAAATTCACTATATCTTTAAGGAAAAGCCATTCCACTAAGTATATTTACTCAGCCTAATTTTCAGATACAGTAATAGATTTAACTTATAGCTCTACTTCCAACCGTCTAAAGATAGATTTGCTCTTACGTCAGGGTCTTGGTTTGTACCTGCCGATTTAGCACACGACCTTTCTCTACTCTGTATATTCATTAGAACGCCCTATATGACAGATTCCAATAGCGTAGTTCTGTGGGACCAGGTTGCTCAACAAGCAGTAATTAACACAAGAGTTGGTCCCACGATTTCCTCTCGCGCCTACTCGATGGTGCATACTGCCATCTTCGATGCTTGGGCTGCTTACGACCCAGTGGCGACAAGCACTCAGCTGGGCAATACCCTTCAACGCCCTGCCTCAGAGAATACCGACGCCAACAAGAACGAGGCAATGAGCTATGCTGCCTACCGCACGCTGGTAGATTTGTTTCCTACCCAGGTGGCTTTGTTCAATGACCTAATGGCTCAATTAGGTTACGACCCTAATAATCAAACTAGCAACATCACTACGGCGGCTGGAATTGGTAATGTATCTGCCAGAGCCTTACTAACTTCCCGACGCAACGACGGCTCAAACCAGTTAAACGGATACGCCGACACCACGGGTTATCAACCCGTCAATACAGCGGATACCATCGTTGACCCTAGTCGATGGCAACCGCTGTCAGGTGCGAACGGAACAGCTCAAAAGTCTCTGACGCCTCACTGGGGTCAGGTTACTCCCTTTGGTCTCACATCTGCTTCCGAGTTTCGACCCCCAGCACTAATACCCTATCTGCTAGCTGACGGTACTGTTAATCCTGAGTATGTACAGCAGGTTCAGAATATTCTCGATATCAGTGCCAATCTCACCGATGAGCAAAAAATCATCGCTGAGTATTGGGAAGACGGAGGTGGAACCTCCTTTCCTCCCGGTCATTGGCTGAATATTGCCCAATTCGTCTCCGAACGGGACGGTCATTCTCTGGATAAAGATGCCCAGATGTTTTTTGCTCTGGGAAATGCCGTAATGGATGCAGGGATTGCCACCTGGGAAGCTAAAGATTACTACGATTCTGCTCGTCCTATAACCGTGATTCACCATCTGTTTGCGGGTCAGCAGGTCACAGCCTGGGGCGGTCCCGGTCAAGGAACCCAGACAATTGATGGCAGCAATTGGCGACCTTACCTCGGCACTACTCCTCCTTTTGCAGAATATACATCAGGTCATAGCGCCTTTAGCGCGGCTGGGGCTGAAATTCTACAGCGGTTTACGGGCAGTGATGCCTATGGTGGGTCAATTACAATACCAGTCGGAGAGTCTCGCTATGAACTCGGTTTGGGTCCGGCAACTGATATCACTCTCTTCTGGGATACGTTCTCAGATGCTGCCGACCAAGCTGGGATGTCTAGGGAATATGGTGGTATTCACTTCCAGGAGGGAAACTTACAGGGAAGAGCGTTAGGGCGACAAGTCGGTGCAGCCGTTTGGGAGGAGTCACAATTATTCGTACAGGCAGGACTTGCAGCGCCTCCTAGTCTGGCGGCAACCACTAACAATCTTTTGACCATTGCTGGTTCGGGTATACCTGCTCAACTTAAGTTCACCCTAACCCAAGGCAGTAGAAGCTCACTGAATGAGGTGGGTGTTTTTGTTGTCGATGATGACCAAGGTACGGTCAACGGCATTTCTCCTGGCTCGGCAGGCTATGTACAAGCTGCTTTGGCACGAGGGCAAGTTATCCTCTCTGCCCTTTCAACCCTTCCAAACGGTTATTCAGCGACTGGGCAGACTCGTCAATTGAACCTTCCCACCAACAAGCCATTGATGTTTTACTTAGTGCAAAACGGTAGTACGGATGGGGTGCTGGCGAATGGAGCGAATGCAGGGAATGTTTTCTTCTCGCTGAGTTCAGCTAATTCAGATAAATCGAATTATCTTCAGGTTTCAGACTTAGGTAATGGTGCGTTTAATCTAGCTTGGGAAGACGGGTTAGGTGGAAGTGACAAGAGCTTTAATGACTTAGTGCTGAATGCTCAGGTGACGAACTCCTCTTCACTCAATGATTGGGCTGGACTACGCCAAGGAGAGCGGGAGATTATAGATTTGAGCTTACATGCTGATGTCGTGTCAGCCAGCTTTGTGGTGAATCGGGAGGCTGCTCATGATAATTTCGTTGGCTTTTATAAGGTCGTCGATCTCAATGGTGGCATTGATGTTAATGGGGATGGTAAGGTTGACCTGAACCCAGGCGATGCGGGTTATGCACAAGCTGCGATCGCAGAGCGCGTGGACATCAACCTCTCAGTTGCTAACCAAGGTACGGCGAATATAACAGGACAGTTGCCTGGTGGAGGATTCCTCGCACCGTTCATGATTACCAATGGCACCCCAGAGGCATTCCTAGCTCAGAATGCTAGTAATCAGCCCGGTCAAGCCTCTATAGCCTGCTTCTCCTTTTTGGGTGCTAACCCAGATGGAGTTGACCACATTCGCCTGTTGGCAGATAACACATTCGGTTTTGAGGATTTGTTCGGAGGGGGAGACAAGGACTTTAACGATCTAGTTGTCCAAGTGAATATTGCCTAAGACAGTCTCAAATTAAGCAATCTTGCCTTGTGGATGAGTAGAATTCCCCTTCAATGTAAGCTTAGGGAAAACTTGGCTGCCACGAGTGCGTAAAGAGCTACAAATGGTTGAAACGTCTCAACAAATTTATTTTCTGGCTGTTGCTGTAGTCGGTATCGTACTGACTATTCTCAGTTTTCTGCTTTGGAAGACGTTTACTACGTCCTCCATCTTTCAAAAAGGAGTCACTCTTTATCAACAAAAAGACTACAAAGGTGCAGAGGTAGCTTTTCGTCAAGCGATCGCACAACAACGCACTAATGACATGATTCGCTTACTGTTGGGAAATACGCTGATGCAGCAGGACAAGCTTGACGAGGCAATAGGTGTGTTTCAGGAACTGAGCGATCGCTCACCCAAAAATGTGGATGCCTATTTGAGGTTGGGAGAGGCTTTGATCGAGCAAGGCAAGTTGGAAGACGCGATCGCTGTATTTCATAAATTAATTCACCGCCTTCCTAACAATACAGAAGTTCCTTTAAAAGTAGGGGGAATTTTGTCCAAGCATGGCAGGTTAGAGGAAGTAATTGCAGATTATCGAGAACTAACGAAGCAAAATCCTGACAAAGCAGTGGCTCATCTAAACTTAGCAAATGTTTTGATGGGGCAAGGCAAATTAGAGGAAGCAACCCTTGAGTATCGAGAGGCAATTCGCCTCAAGATTAAAAAGGCAGATGCTTATTGGTATTTGGGGGATGCGTTAATTCAACAAGGCAACCGAGAAGAAGCACTTGCCGTATGGCGCAGCGCAATTCGCCGCAATCCAAATGATAAAGTAGCACTCTCTAGAATAAAGCTTGCCCTTCAAGATCACTTAAGTTAAATCCATAAATCAAAATAACTGTGTAGAAGCAAAAACCCTAAATAACCAAAAATTACGTCCGAAGCCCCAATGCGTTCATTTCAGTACGCCTACGATAATTTTCCAGGAGTTTTTTGATAAAAGTCTCTCTCCATCTCCTCAAATGTTAAAGCTCTTTGACTAGCTATAGCCCGAAGTTCCTCCCGTCAGGGAGGAACTTCGGTAAAGCCAAACCCAGACCCTGTGATGAATAGGGACATTTTCTTCGTCGAATATTGTCTTTGGTTTACTATGTAATGCACAGGGTTGTCCAATAGCAGTGGAAGTGTTTGAGGGGAATACGGCAGACCCAAGTACTTTGTGTCTCAGTGGTTGCTTCATCGTCTGTATTCCTTATGGGCATTGGACTTGTGCCTTCTGTTTCACACTTTTGTCAGTCAACCAGGGCTTGCCCCTGTATGTCCCGTAGTTACCCAAAGGATAGCTCTTGCGCCATCTCGAAGACATTTCTCAGTTGGTTCGGTAGACTTTCCTGTAGGAATAGGTACAGGATAGATTTTAATTCCTCTGCTCCCGAACACGATTTCACCAATAAACAGTATCGGCATACTCCTCATGCATTCCCAAAGAGCCAGGAAGGACAGATGTTTGAACACCTGGCAACTCCATTAAAGCATCCATTTCTTCCCTTGACTTGGAAGGTACATTTTCCCCAATAATTACCATTACGGGTACAGGTAGGGCTTGAAAATAGGCGAGAAAATCAGCGCGTTCTTGTACTGGGTCAATTTTGCCAGTAACAAAAGCAACAGGTGCAAATCTCGCTCCGGGTTGCTGAGTGATTTCCCGCTTGTGGGCGATAAAGTTTGGCGTCAACTTGGCATCGTCTAAGGTTAAAACCTGAAACTGAGAGGATAAGCGTTCTGCAATTCCACGCATTTCGCCCCGTGTGGAGACAGTGCTAAAAGCTGGGAGTAGTAATACGGGTTTTCCCTCGCCTAGGGTTTCATACACCACCGTTAGCGGTTGCCCTTGCCAAGTCCAAACATATTTTTGTACAACACCCCCGATCCCGTTGTCTGATTTAGAAAAGGGATATTAAAGTAGAAGTTATCAAAGGTAAAATTGGCATACTTTTCTAACCAAAGTAGGCGGATTGGAGCCGGTTCCCGTTGAAAAGCCAGCAAAATACAGGGGTGTTCCGAGCCTTAAGACATCAA
>DATNQT010000216.1:0-2292 GCA_036703885.1 Candidatus Sericytochromatia bacterium | reverse complement strand
GATTTTTGTTTGAGATTGCGATCGACTGGCATGAAAATTTGGTACGATCCCAATGCCTGTTTAGTTCACTTAGGGGAAGAGAGCGGGGGATGTCACGATGTCAGCACGCGATCGATCGAATATCAAATCACATTTTATCACAACCATTTCCTCATGGGATTAAAAAATTTAACTGCCTTTCAATGCCTGCGATTTTTCGCCAAACTCTTTGACTGCCACGTTTTGGGAAATCCGCCTTGCCATAAAAGCCGATCGCCCATTAAAATAATTGTTCGATTTAGTTTTTATATTCTCGGTTTTATCAGTGTCCTCAATACATTAATTCAGTCCATCTCGAACGACGGCCAAATTTACACCCATCAAGATCGCATTAATCCTAAATAATTATTCTTACCAATTGCCAATTAGCCATGACTAAAAAATGAGAATTCTCGTTGCCAGCCACACCTATATAGTTGACCTTAATCGGGAAAAATTCAAGATATTAGCAAACCTAGAACCAGATATTGAAGTAACAGTTGTAGTGCCGCAGCGTTGGAAACCAGGAGGCATACAAAATAAAATGATAGAAACGCAATTCTATCAAGAAGGCTCATTTAAAGTAGTTCCCATATCCAATTATAGTCAAAACAATCAAGGGTTGCTAACATTTGGTAAAGATATAATAGAACTTTTGCAAAAATTTAGACCGCAGGTTATTCAAGTTGAACAAGGTTCAAAATCCCTCGCTTGCGCTCAGTTAATCTTACTAAATAAACTCCTCAAACTGCAAGCAAAAAATATATTATTTACGTGGTGGAATCTGCCTTATCAATTGAATTGGGCGGTTTCATTATTAGAAAATTACAATCTTCAGCACACCGACGGAATTATTGCAGGCAACCTAGATGGAGCTAAAATTTTGCGGCAGCGAGGCTATCAAGGTGCGGTAAAAGTAATGCCACAACTCGGAGTAGATGAAACTTTGTTTCGCCGCAGTGGTAAAGATGCTGATTTATCGCGCAGGTTCGGTATTGAACCGACCGATTTTGTGGTAGGGTTTGTAGGGCGATTTGTGGAAGAAAAAGGACTGTTAACTTTAGCTTCTGCTTTGGCAGGGTTGAAAAAAAGCTCTTGGAAGTGGCTGTTAGTAGGACAAGGAAAATTGCGGACGCACCTTGCCGAAAAATGTATTGAATTGGGAATCAGCGACCGAATAATCTGGGTAGAAAGCGTTTCTCACGAAGAAATTCCCCCCTACATTAACTTAATGAACTGTTTGGTATTGCCCTCGCAAACCAGCTATAAATTCAAAACTTTGACCGCTGTGGGCTGGAAAGAACAATTCGGTCACGTTTTAATCGAAGCCATGGCCTGTCAAATTCCGGTTATTGGTTCCGACTGCGGGGAAATTCCGCACGTCATCGGCGATGCGGGGTTAGTATTCCCCGAGGGCAATGCAGGGGTTTTGCGAGAGTGTTTGCAGCAATTGATGGAGCGGCAGGAGTTGGCTGCCGATTTGGGCGATCGGGGTTATCATAGAGCGATGAGCAATTATACAAATAAAGCTTTAGCGGAGCAGTTGTTGGAATTTTATAAAGAGTTGTTGTAACTTTTAGCAGTATAATGCAAGTGTTAAATAAAAACTGTGGTCAATGTCTATTCCTTCCGACATACGCGCTTTGGTTAGCGAACTCTACCAGGTACTAGACGATACAGAGCGCCAAGCAACGCAGGGACTTTTTGCACTTAGAAGAGCAATGTCTCTTTTTCCCCAGAATGAAATACTGATGCAATACTTTTCTTCCATCACCAATTTTCAATTCAACATAGCAGGTACTCGCTTACAAGCCGAGCACATTGTGGGCAATGTATTGATGGCTGGTGTGCCGGATGAAGATGTTCAAAAAGCAGGAGATTATTTAGCAGCCTTGCTACAGATGGCTCCAGAATCGAAAATTATGATAGACAAAGTAGTTGAGAGATTAGAAGCATTGCCATGAAACAATTACCTGATGAAAGCCTACTCCTGGAAATCCTGGAAATTGTGAAAGCCGCTGAAGCCAAAGCCAGTGAGATGTATGACTTTTCCAAGAAAATATCTCACAATACCCAAATTACAGCAACAAAGAGAGAGGAAGCTGAACAGCTAGACGGGCAGCCTTTTGCAGATAGATAATTAAATTTGTAATGGGAGATGTTGGTATGTTGATTTAAATAACTATCCCCCATGCGGATTCTCCAAATTATCCCCTCAATTTCCCTCGTCTACGGCGGGCCGAGTCAAATGGTACTCGGACTTTCTGCGGCCCT
>DATNQT010000215.1:0-9376 GCA_036703885.1 Candidatus Sericytochromatia bacterium | reverse complement strand
CCGCCCAAAAGCTGAACCCATGATTCTGGGGATATTGCAAGAGTTTATCAGTGATACCCGCAGTAGCTGGGAGTATACCCTCGATAGTCTGCGCGACTACTTCGATCACATCACCGTACAGCAGACGGGTATTACTGAGGTACCTGTTCCATCAGATTCCCAGATAAGTTGGGAGGCGGTCGAGGTTCCCCAATTGGCTTCCCAAACTATTGGAACCTACCTATCTAGCGCTCAACTCTTGGGTCAGCGCACGGCTGAACTCCATATTGCCCTAGCCTCCGCTCCAGATAATCCCGACTTTGCTCCCGAACCCTTTTCAACGTTTTACCAGCGCTCGATTTACCAATACGCTCGCAACCTCACAGGGCAAGTTTTGCTGTTGTTGAAAAAGCGACTGACGGCACTGCCACCCAACACCCAAAACTTGGCGAAAGCTGTCCTCAACCGCCAAGAGCAGATTATGGGGTGCTTCCAGTTACTCTTGAACCAAAAAATTACTGCCATGCGTACTCGTACTCATGGGGATTACCATCTGGGGCAAGTGCTTTATACGGGTAAAGACTTCATCATCATTGACTTTGAGGGAGAACCCGCTCGGACTTTGAGTGAACGGCGCATGAAGCGATCGCCTCTGCGAGACGTAGCTGGAATGCTGCAATCGTTCAATTACGCGGCTAGCATGGCACTTCGCAATGAAGAAGAGAGTGGCATGATCCGCTCTGAGAATTTCCCCATCATGGAGCAATGGGCGCAGTTTTGGTATTCCTGGGTGAGTACGGCTTTTCTCAATAGCTATCTGGCAACCGCAGGCGGCGCTTCCTTCTTACCCAAGACCAAAGCAGAGCTGCAAGTGCTTCTGGATAGTTATCTTCTGGAGAAAGTTATCTACGAATTAGGCTACGAACTCAACAACCGCCCGGATTGGGTGGAAATCCCATTACGGAGAATTCTCCAGTTGCAGGAGTTCGCGTCGGGCGGCAATTACAGTCAACCTGAAGCTTTAAAAGAATCATGACATACCAATTATCAGTTAACCAAAGCCAACCACAGGCGACTGACGGTTATGTGAGTCTAATAACAAATGATGACCTCTACCTCTTTAATGAAGGGTCACACTTCCACCTCTACGAAAAGTTGGGTTCACACCCAGTCGTTGTTAATGGTGTAGAGGGAACCTACTTTGCCGTTTGGGCACCCAATGCGAGTGAGGTTTTTGTTAAAGGGGATTTCAACGGTTGGCAAGATTATGGTCACCGCCTCTCCCTCAAAGGACACTCCGGGATTTGGGAGGGCTTTATTCCTGGGATGACGAAAGGCAGCCTCTACAAGTACCGCATCGTCAACCACAACAGTGGCTATGCCGTGGATAAAGCCGATCCACTTGCTAGTTCTCAAGAAACCCCGCCTAGAACCGCCTCAGTTATCTGGGACACTGAGTACACTTGGCATGACCAGGAATGGCTGGACAAACGCGATCGCGCACAAGCCCTAGATGCCCCCATGTCCATCTATGAGGTACACCTAGGCTCGTGGATGCGCGTAATGGAGGAGGGAAATCGCTTCCTCACTTACCGGGAAATTGCCTCGAAACTAGCTGACTATGTCAAGCGCCTGGGATTTACCCACGTTGAACTGATGCCAATTACTGAGCATCCCTTCTACGGGTCATGGGGCTATCAAACAACAGGCTATTTCGCCCCAACCAGCCGCTACGGGACTCCTCAGGATTTCATGTATCTGGTGGACTACCTGCACCAGCAAGGCATTGGTGTGATTTTGGATTGGGTGCCTTCCCATTTCCCCACCGATGAGCATGGGGTGGAATATTTTGATGGAACGCACCTCTACCAGCACGCCGACCCCCGCCAAGGCTTCCATCCAGATTGGCAGAGCAGTATTTTTAACTACGGTCGCCATGAAGTCCGCAGTTTTCTGATCAGCAGTGCCTTCTTCTGGCTAGATAAGTGTCATATTGATGGACTGCGGGTGGATGCGGTGGCATCGATGCTTTATTTGGACTACTCCCGCAAAGAAGGGGAGTGGATTCCCAATCAATATGGGGGTAGAGAAAATTCAGAGGCGATCGAATTCCTCCAGCGTTTTAATCAAGCCGTATACAAGCACTTCCCCGGTGTCCAGACGATCGCAGAAGAGTCTACTTCTTGGCCGAAGGTTTCCCGTCCTCTTTATGATGGGGGTCTAGGCTTCGGGCTGAAATGGGATATGGGCTGGATGCACGACACCCTCAGCTATATGTCTCAAGAATCTATCTACCGGAAGTACCATCAAAATCAACTTACCTTCCGGATGATCTATGCCTTTAATGAGAACTTCGTCCTGCCTCTTTCTCATGATGAAGTGGTTCATGGTAAAGGCTCACTCATCGGCAAGATGCCAGGGGATTACTGGCAGAAATTTGCTAACCTGCGCTTACTCTTCGGTTATATGTATGCCCAGCCAGCCAAGAAACTGTTGTTTATGGGCGCTGAATTCGGTCAATGGTCGGAATGGAGCCACGATCGCAGCTTAGATTGGCATCTTTTGGAGCATCCTACCCACGCGGGGCTGCAAAAGTGGGTGGCTGACCTAAACCGACTTTATCGCAGCGAACCTGCCCTCCACCAACTAGACTGTGACCCGGCTGGGTTTGAGTGGATTGATTGCAACGACTCAGAGCAAAGTGTGATCAGTCTAATCCGCAAGGGCAAGTCTACAGAAGAAATCGTGCTAGTTGTTGCCAACTTTACTCCAGTACCCCGCTACAACTACCGCATCGGCGTGCCTACGCAAGGATTCTGGAAGGAGTTACTCAACAGCGATGCTGGAGAGTACTATGGCAGCAGTCTCGGCAATTGTGGCGGGCTTGAAGCCGATTCAATCCCTTGTCATAATCAACCCTATTCTGTGAATCTCACCTTACCGCCTTTGGCGATCGCTTTCTTCAAGGTCAGCTAAACGTTGGTTGTTGTACCAAATATAGCGATGCTTACTTGAGTTCAATACAGGTTTTTGTAGAGGCACGATATATCGTGCCCCTACCCTGTAATCAATGCAATCCGAAGCTGAGGGCAAATCGACTGAAGATTTAAATGACTTGTAAGATGCTGTCTATCGATATCAAGAAACTGGTAGTAGAGGATTGTATTTCTCCCTGCTCCGCTACCTCTGAGCATCTTCAGAACTAGGCTGCATCCTTACCTTGTGAGTCAAAGGTTTGATCACACTGATTTGCGATCGGCTCTAACTCGTTTGCTGTTACTACAACGTCATAGATAAAACTGAGCAATTCAGCCAGGGACTTACTTGTAAATCGGCGACTGCTCAAAATGTTTTGAGCTAATCGTTTAGCTTGAGCGAGTTTTTGCCTTTCTAAGTTGAATGTATCCTGCAACTCACAATTTAGAAGGCTTATTTCAGAATTTGCATACAGCAGTTCTTGATGATATTCCTGTACGAGCTGACTTTCGCACTCTAGCTCTTGCTTGAGAGTTTCGACTTGTTCTCGTAAAATCTCGGCTTCCTGCTCAAGTTTCAAGAGTTCATTAACACTCGTTTCTTGGGAAAAAACTGAGTTTCGAGGATTTTGCAAAATGTACCACCTTCCTCAGCTCTGTAATTGTTTTTTTACACTTGCCAAAATATGATGCCTTGGTCAATCTTTGTCTATTTCGTAGACTAGAAGGCTGGTCAAGCTTCTGTCGATACGCTATCGTACACTCACCGACTCAGACGCCTCTGTGTTATCGGGTACATACTGGATACTTAAAGCTGAGATTCCGCACCTTAACTGGCACAGTCGATTTTTGGGAATTGGCTCTTGAGACTTAGTAACTTTTGATACATTAGCTACCTAAAAAAACTCTTCCAATTCTCCGAAAGATACTTAGGCTAGTAAGCGATCAAACTCCTTTTTGACGATGTGATAACATTCACAAGAGGCAGATTCTAAACCAGGGCGATCGCAAATCGTTATCTTGCCTCGGTTGTAGCGGATTAGCCCTGCCTTCTGAAGAGTAGCTGCAACCTCACTAATACTGGCACGACGCACCCCCAGCATTTGGGAGAGGAACTCCTGAGTCAGGAGGAACTGGTTTGACTGTACTCGGTCTTGGCACAGCAACAGCCAGCGACAACATCGCTCTTCCACGCAATGCAGACGATTGCAGGCAACTGATTGGGAGAGTTGGTTCATCAACGCTTGAGTGTAGCGCAGCAGCAAGTTGTAAAGTGCGCTATTTGGGGTGACATCGCGTTTGAAGACATCCGCCTTCATCCGCACTGCATCACCCACGATTTGCGATAGTGCCTGACCGACCATTCTATCGGCTCCTAGCAATACGGGGATTCCAGCCATTCCTTCATTGCCCACTGTAGCCACTTCAACCGTCCCGCCATCTTCGGTGATGTTGACTAGAGAAATGATGCCACTATTGGGAAAATAGACGTACTCGATGGGTTCGTTGGGCGTATAAATGATTTGCTTAAAAGTCAGGGATACCGTCTCCAGGTAAGGAAGGAGGCGTTGGTATTCTTCTTTGGGTAGGGCAGTCAGAAGTCGGTTTTTGATCGAGTTATGGCGGTCTCTAGACATGAATATCTGTAGTATTAAGCCAGCCCTATCTAGACCTGAAAACTGACTCAATTGACACAATTTACGCAGGTTCCAATTTATAAACCGCGTGGCAATAGTTTGTCAGTCCGATAGCGTACTGTTGTCAGCCAGGGAGACACCTATAAATGAAGTTTCCCAACCCCTAATCCCTAATCTCAATCAGCCTAGTAAGCGAGTGTATTGCCGTTTGAAGACTTCATAGCATTCACAGGAGCCAGCTTCTAAGCCTTTGCGATCGCAAATTGTCATTTTGCCGCGCTGGTAGCGAATCAACCCTGCCTTCTGAAGAGTAGCCGCAACCTCACTAACACTGGCACGGCGTACCCCCAGCATCTCGGCGAGAAACTCATGAGTCATGGGAAACTGGTCTGAATCTACGCGATCATGAGTCAAGAGCAGCCAACGACAGGCTCGCTTTTCTACTGAGTGCAGTCGGTTGCAAGCCGCTGATTGTGAGAGTTGGGTGATCAACGTTTGCGTGTATCGCAGCAGTAGGTTGTGCAGTGGGCTACCAGGGAAAACCTCTTTTTTAAATACATCTACTTTCATTCGCAAGGCATCGCCGGGAACCTGCACAAAAGTTTCAGTGGGAACGCGATCGGCTCCCAGCAATACATGGATGCCGATCATTCCTTCATTGCCCACCGTAGCCACTTCCACTGTCCCGCCGTCTTCCATGACAGTAAGCACAGAAACCACGCCCGATTTCGGAAAATAGATGTACTCAATGGGTTCGTTAGGCTCGTAGAGATATTGCTTAAAAGACAGAGAGACAGCCTCTAGGTTAGGAACGAGACGTTCGTATTCCTCTCTAGGTACAGCAGCCAGAAGCTTGTTACCAACAAGATTATGAATATTTTTGGACACTAATATAAAAGTTATATGTTTCTTAAGTTAATCAGACTTAAAGGATGCAAATGACAGCTCAATGATCATTCCTGCCCAAGGATAGATGCTTTGTAAAGAACTCAGGTGTCCGGAATTACATTTTATCGCAAAATAACTCAAGATAATTCTCTGAGCAGTTGCTGTCTCAGGATATCGGTAAAAACGGTACGTTCGCGGACAGACAAAAACTGGTCAAATCGATACCTTAGTAATAACGTGAGCCGTACAAAAAGTGGGGCGGTACTTTTTTAAACCTACGGTAATAATATTATGCTGAGTTCTCAAAACCAAGTTATTTCTCAACGAACCAAAGACTTGATTGACAAGCTGTTCTTAGGAAAACTTTCCTTGCCTGAAATTGCAAAGATCACAGGTATCTCAGAGCAATGGCTACAGAGCTATCTTAGTGTCAAGTACGAGTTGACAGCTCGGTAGGTATTTTTAGACTTATGATATATAATTAATAATTTCAGATTATCTTTGCAGACTTTTTCAAGTTGAGGAAATAGTTTGTTGCCACTAAATAAACATCATTAAGGGTTGCTAGTTAACGATTGAAAGAGATAAGTTGATTGTTAATAATAGCTTGGAGTTACTGATATATCCTAAGTACCCTTAGAAACTTTCCGACAGCTTGCACCTAGTGCAGCGTGGCGGAAATAACTATCCAGTTGAAAGAGGTTAAAAAGCTTACTGCACAAGCAATATTCATAAAAGCCCTCTGCCTCCTGCCCGGTCACTGAGCGTGTCGAAGTGCTGCCTTCTTGCACTAGTTAGTCGGCATATTTTTATCTTTTAGTTGTGGCAATTCCACGACGCAGAATCTAGGAAGCTATGTCTCTATCTAGAGAATGAGTTAATTTTTATTAATAATTGATAAATTAACTCAGAGCTTTGCTCAACAGAATCGCTTCAAATTTCAAGCTCTGAAGAGTATCAGGGTTTGAAAAAGTCGATGCGTTTGCCCTGACTGGACTACGCTCTAGACAGTTAATTGTAGTTAGCTATTCAGTTTTTTCTTGATTTTCACCTATGTATGTAGCACTCTGGCCTGGTAGAGTCTATCCCCTAGGCTCGGACTGGGATGGCAAAGGCACAAACTTCGCGTTGTACTCGGAAAATGCAACGGCTGTCGAGCTTTGTTTATTTGATAAAGACGATAAAGAGACACGTCTGGAGTTGACTGAGGTCAGCAACTTCGTCTGGCATGGCTATCTGCCTGGGATCACTCCCGGTCAACGGTACGGGTTCCGAGTGCATGGACCGTGGGCACCTGAAGAGGGTCATCGCTTCAACCCCAACAAACTGCTGATTGACCCCTATGGCAAGGCAATTGATGGCGAGGTTGGCAATGGTCCGGAACTGTTTGCCTACTCTTGGGATTCACCTGAAGAAGATCTATCGTTTTCCGAGCTAGATGATGCCCATCTGGTTCCGAAGTCTGTTGTCATTGATGAGTCCTTTGATTGGGGTAATGACAAGCTACTGCGAACCCCGTGGCACGAAACCGTTATTTATGAAACCCACGTCAAGGGTTTTACCAAGCTGCACCCGGATATCCCGGAAGAACTGCGCGGGACTTATGCGGGAATGGCACACCCAGCCGCGATCGCACATCTCCAGAGGTTGGGAATCACAGCAGTTGAGCTGATGCCCATTCATCACTACTTGTCCCAACCCGGACATCTGATTGACAAGGGTCTAAAAAATTACTGGGGCTACGATTCGATCAACTACTTTGCTCCCTTCTCCGGCTACAGTGCCAGTGGAACTCTGGGACAACAGGTCACTGAGTTCAAGGAACTGGTCAAGGCGCTGCACAGTGCTGGGATTGAGGTGATTCTGGATGTGGTCTACAACCACACGGGCGAAGGCAATCACAAAGGTCCAAATCTGACTCTGCGAGGCATCGACAATGCCACTTACTACCGTCTGGTAGAAGACGATCCCCGTTACTACATGGACTATACAGGCTGCGGCAATTCCCTAAATGTGCGCCATGCCCAAGTTCTGAAGCTAATCATGGATAGCCTGCGCTACTGGGTAACGCATATGCACGTCGATGGCTTCCGCTTTGATTTAGCCTCAGCTTTGGCGCGAGAACTCTATGAAGTGGATAGTCTGGCAGCGTTCTTTGACATTATTCACCAAGACCCCACATTAGCAGGTGTGAAGCTGATTGCTGAACCTTGGGATATTGGAGAAGGTGGCTATCAAGTTGGGAATTTCCCCGTACTCTGGTCGGAGTGGAATGGTAAGTATCGCGATACCATGCGAGACTACTGGCGCGGTGAGGAGAGTGGATTAGGGGAATTTGCTTACCGTTTCACGGGTAGCCCTGACCTGTATTTTCAGACGAATGGACGGCGACCAAATGCGAGTATCAACTTCGTCACTGCTCACGATGGTTTCACCCTGAACGATCTCGTCAGCTATAACGAGAAGCACAACGAGGCGAACGGGGAAAATAGCATGGATGGTGAAAGCCATAACCGTTCTTGGAATTGTGGCGCTGAAGGTGAAACCGATGACCCAGAAGTACTGCGGTTGCGGGAGCAGCAACGGCGAAATATGCTTGCCACCCTAATCCTGTCCCAAGGCATCCCAATGTTGCTGGGGGGAGATGAAATGGGACGGACTCAAAAGGGTAACAATAATGGCTACTGCCAAGATTCGGAAATCTCCTGGTTTGATTGGGACTTGGTTGAGGGAAATGAGGAGCTGTTGGATTTTACCCGCGAACTGATCTACTTCCGCCGTCAGCATCCCGTATTCCGGCGGCGCAAGTGGTTCCAAGGTCAAGCGATTCACGGAAAGAGCATCAGCGATATCGCTTGGTTCAATCCCGATGGCAGTGACATGACTGACGAGGAGTGGGAGGTTGGTTATGCCAAGTCGATCTCGGTGTTCTTGGATGGAGGTCAAATTCCCAGCCCCGGTCCCCAAGGTCAGCGCATCAGCGATGATAGTTTTCTGTTGTTCTTTAACGCCCACTATGACACGATCGAGTTTGCCTTACCGGATGGGCTATCTACGAAGGAGTGGTCTGTTGTGATTGACACCAAGGAGCCTCGCTTCGTCCAAGAGGAGAAGGTTTACACAGGCTCTCAAGCTGTGCCAGTGACAGGGCGATCGCTCGTTGTGCTACGCCGTTTGGGATGACCTCTTTTTATTGCTCTGAGGGGTTTTAGCTCCTTTAGGGACTAGAAAATGTCTAAGTCCCATTAGCAAAATAATCCCCGCTGGTGTCGTTGCGTTGCACTTGCGGGGGTTTATTGTCAGTATTTCTGTATATGCTTAATTCCTTAGCCTACGAGTTGCCCGTTTTGGCACAGTCTCCCTGATTCTCAAACTGCATTGTCTCTAACGCTCGTTCACGCCAATATAAAAATAAAGGCAAGGCACAGGATACACCAATCCCAAAAGTAGCGACAACGTAAACAAACAACCAGCGACGAGACAAACCTAATCGCTTCAGCTCAATAAATGAGAAACAGAAGAAGACATCTGCACAAATCAGCAAATCTATTGCCACGGCAGAAGCAACGTGATTAGCGAATGCATTCTGGAAAAACAAATTGAGAGAAAGACCATTCTGGAGAAAGAACTTTAGCAGAACGCTCCAAGGCGCGATCGCACCAATAATCGTCAGCAGCAGATAAAGCGATTGGGTTGACAGAAATTTTTTGGATGTAGGGATTTGCCGCTGTAGATAAGTTGCATTGGACATAGGTTCACTTTCCTTTTGTTATCAACACTTCAACAGAGACTTGGTTCGGCGAAGCGTCAAAGTTCGCTATCAATCCTGTTGCTTTGATTGTGACCCCACGAGATAATATAAACAATTACCTCACAGGTAATAGGATAGTGATATCG
>DATNQT010000214.1:0-3195 GCA_036703885.1 Candidatus Sericytochromatia bacterium | reverse complement strand
ATACTGGTAGCATTTTAAATTTTGGTCTTGTTCTGTGTAATAAGACCGTTCTTTTTTACCATAGATAGGCTATAACTGGTACGGCTGTTCCTACCTTGTCCGTTTTATTGTCAATTGCTCAAGATTTCCAGGGGAGGGTGGAAGCTCAAAGCCCTTTCCGCATAAGGCTTTTGGGGCGCTTGTCGCCCCCTGAAGGTGAACAATCAGCACGAGTCGGAAAAATGAAAATATTCGACTTTAAGAATAGTTCATTAAGCTGCTTGCTCTCCTCATGTACATTTTTATTCAAAAAAGGAACAACTTTTAGCTTGTCATGTTGAACATTAACGGGCGGCGTACTTCCGACAACAGTCAACTCAGCGTCAAATCCCTTTTTACATAAAGAAATTAGTGTTTGAAAGGCGATATCTCCTCCTTTCCTTGACCAATCTCTTCCTACAAATAGCAAACGAAAAGGGGATATTGGCTTGTTTGAGAGAACTTCACTTCTTGAAGGAGGACTATCTAAATTTGCTCCAAAAGGAATGATGGCAATCTTTTCGGGTTCCGCTTGGTAATCATTAATCGCTGAATTAGCTGCCCATTCGCTAGGATATACTAATTTCCTTGCTTTTGAAACGACTATAAATTCTTGCTCCGACTCTAATATTTTTTGGCTTTCCTCTAACTTTAATTGATAGGCGTTTTCTAATAAAGCAAATGTTGTATATGATAAATTTATAATTGGTATAGTTGTTCCCAGAAACGTCAACTCTCCTTTGGCTACAGGAGCAAAAATTACATCACAAGGAGTTTGTTGAAGCTGTTTATTAATCAGAGTAATAAACTTTTTATGTTCAGCAATGTACTGAGTAGTTCCAGCTTTTGAGGAATCCGGTGGCTTTATTAAGCGATTTAAAACCTTTCTCCACAGGGAAGGCTTCTTCGGGTTTCCTAAATCAATAATTTGCAAGTTCCTGGCTTTTAATGCGGCTCGCATATAGTAGAGAGTGCCAGAAAAAGTAGTTTTATCTAAGTAATTTTGACGCGATAAAAATCCTACTTTAATCTGATTCACTTTCAATTTTTCTTTCGATTAACTTCAAGATTATTTTCCCGCAAACAAGATGCGCTACCTGTTGTTCTCGATTTCAATAAAATTTAGTAAAGTAACGTTCTTGATAGTTCAAGAGATTTGTATTAGCAAATAGTCGTTTTTACAACTTCATTGTCGTTGTCATTTCGCGGCTTCTACCGATTTTTGTAAGTTAATAATTTTGGCAGGTATTCCCACAGCAGTAGCGCCCTCTGGTACATCACAAGTCACTACGGCATTGGCTCCAATCTTTGCATGATTACCGATACTCACAGGGCGGATAATTTTTGCTCCCGCACCAATATCAACATGACCTCCAATTTTCACTCCATCAACAATTGTTACTTGCTGCAAAATTAGACAATTTGGACCAATATTTGCCCCCGGGTGAATCACTATACCATTCGGATGTGTTAATAGTAACCCTCCCTCAATTTGGCAATTCAAGGGAATATCTGATGCGGCTACCACACTCCAAAAGCGATGCTGTATGATGTGCCATGCTCGAAAAAAACGTCCAATAATTCCTTCGGACTTCTGCCATTTTTGATATCCACGGATAGATTTAAGGAGTTGGCGGCTAGGTTCCCACCAACGGCTACATTGCTCTCTACTCCAATCAGGTTCTGTAGCAGAAATAAGAGGAATTACTGATTCAATCATTGTCTTTAGATTTGGCGGCGCTGATAATTTTGGCAGGAATGCCAACTGCTGTTTTTCCAGCCGGAATATCTGATAAAACTACCGCGTTGGCTCCGATATTTGCATCATCGCCAATGGTTACATTACCAAATATTTTTGCCCCAGCACCGACGTTGACACGATTTCCCAATTTTGGTGCATCAAAGGGTCGATCCAGATAGCGATTACCCAAAGTTACGCCTTGTCGAATAATACAATCATCGCCAATTGAACACTCGCCATGAATGACAATGCAGCTTTGATGCTCAATAACTACACGGCGACCAAGTTGAACTGTATAGGGCAATTCGATTCCATAGGTATTTCTGATTTTGCGAAATAATGCTCGATAGAGAATGCTAAAAGGTGCGCGCAGGATTAAGGGTTCAAGTTTCATTCTCCAAGCCCCAAAGCGCTGAATTGCTACGGCTCGAAATCCTGGTTTTGTCCAATCGCGCCCATGAGCAATCCAATCTTCTTTAATCTGTTGCCAGAATCCTAAAGCTGGGGTTTCTAGTTCGTTCAGACTCGATTGGTTCTCTTGCTGTGTAACCATAATATACTTCTGCTGAACAGGTTTTTTCAGGAAAAAAAAACTTAAATCTTTGCCCATCCTAGCTCTACTAAAGTTAATTGGAGCTTGATAAACTTTTTTTGAGGAAGACACTGTTACGCAAGAAATCACTTAAGAATTGTGGTGGATCAAGATCCGGCTTGCCTTGAAAGCCTCGACGCAACCGCCAAACCGCAAAACCAGAAGCCCAAAATGCATCTGCTATGGCGGTGTAAAGCCAACCATAGTTCTTGAGAAAGTAGCGTTGCCTGGAATCAAACCAATATTGGGGGAGGCGCTTAGGTGGGCGTTTGGAGTCGGTGACGCCAGAACTTTGTCCGACTAAGTGAACGACTCGACTTTGAGGGACATACCAGCAACTCCAGCCGGCGCGTTTTGCCTGCAAGCAAAAGTCCATTTCTTCGTAGTACATGAAGTATCCCTCATCCATCAATCCTACCGCTTCAAATACTTCTCGGCGGACGATCATGCTTGCTCCTGCTACCCAATCGGTTTGACAGGTTTCTTCGGGAACTGGAGGTGCAACACCCCAATGAGCCAGCAACTTGGAGACGACGCCGAGACGCAACCCTTGTTCTAATTCACTAATCGCGGTATGGAAGCGAAATGCTGACCGCTGTGGTGTGCCATCCAGGTCTTCCAATCGGCTGCCTGCGATCCCGACATCGGGGTGTTTATCCATGAAGTCTACCAGTGCCTGTAATGCTCCAGGACGAACAATTGTGTCGGGGTTTAGCAGCAGAATGTAAGGAGGGGGATTCGTTGATAGCACTGGGCGAATCGCGGCGTTGTTGCCGTAAGCAAAGCCGCCATTTCGCTCTAATGGCATGAATGATACCCAGTTACTCCAACCTTCGGTTGCGAT
>DATNQT010000213.1:0-8451 GCA_036703885.1 Candidatus Sericytochromatia bacterium | reverse complement strand
ACTGTGGCGGTAGTTCTGGAGCAAAATAAAGACTATCTGACAGAACTGGACGCCGCTATCGGAGATGCTGACCACGGCATTAATATGAATCGAGGTTTTCAAAAGGTCGTGAGTCAGCTTTCTAGTGTGGCGGATAAGGATATTGGTAGCATCCTCAAAGCCGTCAGCATGACCCTTATATCCAGTGTCGGGGGTGCCAGTGGCCCACTTTATGGCACGATGTTCCTGCGGGCAAGTACGGCAGTTGCTGGTAAGTCGGAACTAACTGACGAGGATATGGTAGGGTTACTCCAAGCTGCTGTGGATGGAGTTATCCAACGGGGTAAAGCAAACTTGGGTGATAAAACGATGTTGGATGCCCTTTCCCCAGCATCGGATGCCTTCAAACAAGCGATCGCAAATGGCACAACGACTCAAGAAGCCTTACAACAAGCCGTTGCCACCGCTGAGGAAGGTATGAAAAATACGATTCCACTGGTGGCTAAAAAAGGGAGGGCGAGTTACTTAGGCGATCGCAGTGCCAATCATCAAGATCCCGGTGCCACCTCAGCTTACCTGATTCTCAAGACACTTTTAGAAACCGTTAGCGGTCAGTAGCCAGTAGTCATTCGTCTTTAGTCACTTGTCATTCCTCATTAATCGCCACCAGTTTCTCAAAACCTTTGCGGCGTCAGCCTTCGCCGCCGGCTTACCGCTTATCGCCCAAAGAACCTCAACCCCAGTAACTATCCTGAAGCCGCCCCGCTTAAAAGTAGGCGATACAGTAGGATTAATCAGCCCTGCTGGTTATATCGACCGCAAAGATATTGAGGATATCAAGAAAGACCTGGTAGCACTAGGCTTAAAGGTCAAGTTAGGAACTCATATCTTAAGCCGTTACGGGTATTTGGCAGGAACGGATGCGAACCGCGCCGCTGATGTAAACGCCATGTTCGCAGAACCCTCCGTCCAAGCTATCCTTCCTATGAAAGGCGGTTGGGGTTGTAATCGGATTTTGCCTTTACTCGATTACTCCCTGATTCGCTCTCATCCGAAGATTATTATGGGTTTAAGCGATATTACATCCCTGTTGGTTGGCATCAACGCCAAAACTGGTCTTGTCACCTTTCACGGCCCAACAGGTCAGTCCACCTGGAATCCGTTTACCGTAGATTACGTTAAGCGTGTCCTGTTTAAGGGGGAAGCTTTCACGCTACAAAATCTAAAGGGCAGCGATACTGCGACAAATAGCCAAACCCGCGTACAAGCGATCGCGCCTGGAAAAGCTAAGGGGAAACTGGTCGGGGGCAATTTATCGGTGCTTGCGGCAATGGTAGGTTCAGCTTATCTGCCGTCTTGGAAAGGAACTATTTTGTTTGTAGAAGAAATCGGGGAGGAGGTTTACCGAGTTGATCGGTTGATGACTCAGCTAAAACTGGCTGGGGTTCTGGAACAAATTGCCGGGTTTGTCTTTGGGCAATGTACGGATTGCGATCGCCTAACTAGAGAAAACTCCCAG
The DNA here is from genome assembly GCA_036703885.1 of Candidatus Sericytochromatia bacterium. Lineage (GTDB taxonomy): Bacteria > Cyanobacteriota > Cyanobacteriia > Cyanobacteriales > Coleofasciculaceae > CADCTM01. The sequence goes on along the minus strand of DATNQT010000213.1, from coordinate 6,953 downwards.
AAGGATGGAGAAGAATCGTTGACGTTGGCACAGGTGCTAAGAGACCACATCCAACCTTTAGGAATTCCAGCTTGGTCTGGTTCCGCGATCGGTCACATTAAAAATAAATATACACTCCCAATCGGTATGGAAGTAGAAATTGATGCGGATCGAGGTATCATCCATCTATTAGAGTCTGCTGTCACCTGATGCATCGGCAGATGACCAATTATTGAGGTCAATTAGCTGGATTTAGAAACGATTCCTGATTTCTGGCTGCTTTTTCAAAAATACAACTGCCATAAAAAATAACCTAAATTTTAAACATTAAATCTAGGTTAACATTAGCTTATAAAAGCAATGTGCCAGTTTGACAAAACCTTCAATCTACCCCTATTTAAGAGTCAGCCAAAATGCTTTCTTCAGCCCTTAAAACTCCACCACCTCCCATAGTTGAACTGATTGATGGATTGCCTAATATTTGCGGTTGGGAAAAAGAAGTTTCTGAGGTGGTCAACCATGACGATCCTGTGTTTTTACCCACCACAAATCTTCGCTTAGAAGAAGTCACGGCAGCTTTTGCGATCGCTCTCCATATGCACCAACCCACCGTCCCTGCGGGTTCAAATGGCGAACTAATTAGCAATCTGCAATATATGTTCGAGCATCAAGGCGAGGGCGACAACCACAATGCAGGACCATTTGCCTATTGCTATAGCCGCATGGCAGATTTCATTCCCGAACTTGTCAATAATGGTTGTAATCCTCGTGTCATGTTGGATTACTCCGGCAATCTTCTCTGGGGACTCCGACAAATGCAACGGGGAGAGATCTTGGAAAATCTCAAGCGCATCACCATCGACTCGGCTTATCAACCTTATGTAGAATGGCTCGGTACGATGTGGAGCCATGCCGTTATTCCTTCCACCCCAATTCCCGATCTTAAGTTGCATATTCAAGCATGGCAGCATCATTTTGCGGCTATTTTTGGTTGGGAAGCACTTAAAAGGGTAAAGGGATTTTCTCCACCAGAAATGGCACTCCCTAATCATCCCGATACTCTCTATGAATTTGTTAAAGCACTCAAAGAATCTGGATACCGCTGGATACTCGTTCAAGAGCATTCCGTTGAAACACTAACAGGACAATCCCTGCCCTATAGGCATTTACCGCACCGTCTTGTTGCCCGTAACTCCCAGGGAGAAACCCTAAGCATTACGGCATTAATTAAAACCCAAGGTTCAGATACAAAACTGGTGGCTCAGATGCAGCCATACTACGAAGCTAAAACCCTATCTCGACAGCAACTGGGAAATGTATCAGTACCGCCAATTGTTTCCCAAATCGGAGATGGGGAAAATGGCGGCGTGATGATGAATGAGTTTCCTAGTGGGTTTAAGCAAGCTTGGTATGAAATGGCGCAACAAGGAGGAGGAAAAACAGGCGTTGTGGGGATGAATGGTACGGAATATCTAGAGCTAATTGAAGCAGCAGGTTGTACGCCAGAGGACTATCCAACTTGTCAGGCAGTAGGGCAACACCATATTTGGGAGCGAGTTTCCCCAGAGACTTGTACTCCAGATTTAGTGGCTAAGGCAATTGAGGAATTGAAGCAGAGTAACTCAAACTTTCACATGGATGGAGCCTCTTGGACAAACCATCTGAGTTGGGTGAAGGGATATGAAAATGTCTTGACTCCAATGAACCAACTGAGTGCTTTGTTCCATGAAAAAATTGATCCATTGCGCCAAGCAGAGGCAGACTCTAACAAAGCTAGTTTGCCCGACAGTTTAGTGGAAACCCTGACCAAAGAACCCCGCTACCGCGAAGCACTACTGCACAATCTTTTGCTTCAAACAAGCTGTTTTCGTTACTGGGGACAAGGAATGTGGACAGACTATGCTCGTGAGTTTTACCAAAGGGGTGAAGCGATACTGCGAACAGCATTCTAGAGTCACCTTCTCCCGTTATACCCGTAGGGTTGACGGGGGATTCCTGACTCCTGACTCCTGCTGTATCAATAAACCCGCCCCTTTAAGAAGCAGAAATTTGGGGAAAGTATGTATTGCGCCCTGCTGCTTTTGCCTGATACAACGCCGTGTCAGCTGCCGCAACCAACATTGATGGTGAGGTATGGGGCATCGGGTACATACAGGCAACGCCCAAACTGATCGTGACATACTGACTCACGGCTGACTCGATATGCTCAATCTTTAAGGTATTCACCACAATCCGAATTTCCTCGGCCACTTGAGCCGCACCAAGCGCTGTAGTGTTCGGCAAAACTATTGCAAACTCTTCACCCCCGTACCGAGCAACTAGATCGACCGATCGCTTCACACAAAAGCGCAGTGAGTCGGCAACACGGCGCAAGCAAGCATCACCGGCTTGATGACCATAGGTATCGTTATATCGCTTAAAAAAGTCGATATCACAAAGAATTAGAGACAAGGGCAATTGTTCCCGTGCCATCCGTTGCCATTCATCATTCAGGTACTGATCGAATCGTCGTCGGTTTGCCACGCCTGTTAGTCCGTCGAGAGCAGCTAGACGCTGCAACTCTCGATTGGCTATCTCTAGTTTTTGATAGAGCTGAGTCTGTTGGATGATACGCCGGACTCGCTGGCGCAATACTGCCAGGTGAATTGGCTTTGTGAGGTAGTCCGTGGCTCCGACGGCGAAGGCTCGGTCTACCGACTCTTGATCTTCAAGACCTGTAATCATCAGCACTGGGGTACGGGAGGCGTCTTGAAAGGTATCATCGAGCAGAGCTTCACTCTCAAGGGAATTGTCACTCCCAAGCATTTGCAACTGGGTACAGCAAGTAAAGCCGTCCATGACGGGCATCAAGGCATCTAGCAAGACTAGATGAGGCTTAAGGCGTTTATAGGCTTCTAGACCCTGCTCACCATTAGCTGCCTCGACAACTTGATAGCCTTCTTTTTCCATAACTCGGCGTAGCAACTGCCGCGTAAACTGATCGTCATCTACTACCAAAATGACTGGTATGCTTTGGGGGAGAGAAACTGCTTTCATCCTTGATATCGCTGATATCTGATATCGCTGTTGTTGGGCTTATAACGTTGCCTCAACCTGTTCGTACTCAACTTCTCGATGGGACACCCCGAACTGATGTCGCCAATTGTAGTGCCACCCTTAGTCTTGTTTTCCAAATCTGACACAACTAACACAGTTTTTGTGGAATTTAGTGTCGCACCACTGATACCAATTTGCGTTATGTCTGCAACGTTTTCCCTTGTTTGTAACAGGGAATGAGGCAGGATGAACCTGACATCAACATCGCAAAACGGTACTAACTGCAATGTGTGAGTCTCCTACAGCAACTTCGGTGCATTGCAGGTTATTCGCAGCACGAAGTGCTTGCAACAACTGGGCAGCATTTTCTAAATAGCGATCGCTTACCTCCATCTTTACGCGACATCTTTACCTACCATATCTCGAAGAGCTTGTAGTGTCTCTGTTATTGAGGGTGATCTCTGCTCTCTATTTCGCCCGAACCTCAATGGCTAAAGCCTCTGTGCTTCTAGAAAAAAGACATTTCGTAAGAAGATTACCCCTGCCCTACTTTTTGATGTGTCAATTCAATAAATACATCACTCTATAGGAGTAGAAATCAGGAACAGTAAAACCCACATTCCGCACCCTCCACTGCCACATGGCAAAATTAGGGGAACCTCGTTTAACACAAAGTCTCCTTCAGGAGCAAGCTCAATAGACTTCTTGCATGAATTAAAATTAGCCTCGTTAATCCCCCTTGCCAAGCCCAGAAACTAATCTAAACTTCAGTACTCACACCCAAACATATACTTTAGCTTCCCAAGGAAAAATTGGTTCCTTGCCAGCCTTGCCCTCACCAACAGCCCGATTTTGCGTCACTTCCCGCCATTGCTTACCAGGCACGCCGTTAGGCCAGTTAGGTACGACATACTCTGCACCATCGGGACTGCCATAGTCAGAAAAATTCGCAACGACAACTACTAATTGCTCTCCACAACCGCGCTGCCAAACGACAACCCGCTTGCCTTCATCGAAGTCAACATGAATAAACTGGGTATCGTTAACGGCTAGTGCCTTGGACGTTGTTCGCAAGCGAACTAATCTAGCAACGTAGTTGAAGATGTCTTTACGCCAATTATCGTTCAAACGTTCGTAGTTGACGGGGTCAACTTGTTTATCTTTGACTTCCTCCGGGGAAAGATCGTGTTCGTCTGCGAATTCTTCACCCGCTAAAATCATGGGAATTCCGACCGCTGTGAGGAGGCAGACAAAAGCAAGTTTAATGTACTTCTCTTTATCAACAATTCCGTTACTTTCCAGGTAATTGTAAAGCCGTTCGTTGCCAAAGCCCTCAACATCATGAGACGTTATATAGTTCACGGCTTGGGAACCATCGCTAAAGCCTAGGAGGCGACAGTCAATGAGTTGGCGGATACTCCATTCAAAACTCTCTTCACCAAAAGCATTCTTTCCTAAAATTACCCGCCGCAAAATTTGCTTGAATTTTTCATTCCACAGGTTATCCAGTCGATTTTGCTGTATCAGTGCTAAGGGAACGCTCAACTCTTCGCCAACTACCAGGAATCTATCGCTCGTTCCGCCTCGTTCTTGCCAAAGCGATCGCGCATAATCTTTAAGTTCCTGCAAAAAATCGTAATTGGCAATATTATTCACACTATCGAGCCGCAAACCATCCACTCGGTAGTAATCTATCCAATGAGCAATGTGGAGTTTCATGTACTCGCGGGCGGGAACGATGCGATCGCGTTTTCCTGTAACCGGATGATAACCCTCAACCCAATTGTTGAACTTAAATAAATCTCCGCCAAACCCCTCCCGTCCTACCTGTTCTGGGTCACCCGTATTCCACTGAACGTAAAAATCCAAAAAATTAACGTTGTGGTATGCCGTGTTGCGGGAGAAAGCCATCACCGCATCATAAAAGAAGCGCAACCCATTCTGATGACAGACCTTTATTAAATTAACTAGCTCGGTAGAAGCTGTAGGTGCAGACTGAGAATCCGGTCGTCCTAAGTCGAAATCTGCTGCGAAATAATTTGCTGTACCATAGCCCCAGTAAAGATTGTCATCGCTATCGGCTGGAGGCAGTAGTTCCAGAGCATTGACCCCTAATTCCACCAAATGAGCGCGACCCTTTTTTAAAGCGTTAACTTGCAGAAAATCCGGCGCACTTTCCTCTGCTTTTAACAAAGACAAAACATCGCGAAATGTGCCCTTACCAATTATCTTTTTATCGTCAGCACCAATCCGAGTCCAGCGAGTCGGCAATTCGTAAATCACCAACTGATTATTCTCTGGCAGTGTCTCAATTGAAGCATCTCCTTCCCAACTTGGGATTTCTCCCTCTGGGTCGCAAGCAATCAGTTGACCATTTTGATACAGCACGACGCTGGCATGATCATCGTTGGTGGTTCCATCAGTCTGTGCAGGCGCTGGGGCCCAAATGCGTCGGTCAACCGTCCATGCTGTAGGGTCAGTACAGTAAACAATGCGATTAGTGCTGTTATAGGGTTCGGTATCGCGCACCTTAAACCAGTAGAAATAAACCGATCCTGAGGTTAGATCACACTCTTGAGCGGGTATCTCCCATAAGTCAGGAAACTGTTCTGATTGGCGGAGGGGAATTTCCTGAAACGTCTCAAAAGGGTCTGTACTTTTACTTTGAAAATTGCCGATGTAGAGAGTCGGAGCAGGTTCCACGGCTCCCGGACGCCATAGGACAAAGTGAGTGTATTTACGGTTTAACAAATCAGCAAGCATTGCACCCAATCTCCTCAACACAGCAGAAATTAGTTGTTAGTCATTGGTCATTAGTTATTGGTTATTAGTCATTAGTTGTTGGTCGAGTAGAATTTTACCCAAGCGGCTGCGTGTACTTAACTGAGAAACAAATAATCAATAACTAATGAACTCTTAACAAATTTACTAAAAAGGGAGTTCATCCTCCTGCTGTTCTTTAAGAGACAGTCGCAAACTAGAAGTTACTTCCTCTTCCACCGCTAATTCCTTAACAATTTTCCCCAATTCTTTCTGAAGCTTTTGCGTTAGAGGCACAGAAAAATCTAACTCTATCCCTTTTTCTTGTGCGACTCTTGCTAGCTGGGAAAATGGGATTTTTTTAGTGCTTCGTTGGTAACTCGACAGCTTAAACGAGTCAGTTTCTGAAACGTCCTGTGCCTGCATCGCTTTCTTTAATCGCTCTTGGAGATGTGCCATTTCTGTATCCAGTAACTTCCACTGATGCTCGATCTGCCGATAGCGTTGAGTAAGTGCTGTCAAATCTTCCGTTGCTGGATCGGGTTCGCTGCGCCGACTCAGCTTGAGCAGTTGTTGATGCACCTGAGCCACATATACGGAGTCCATTTTGGCGTATTGTAGCTGACTTGCCGTTAGGGGACGCACCCCCCAGTCACTGTTTTGTTCTGTTTTATCGACGGGGGGAAAGTAGCATAATTGTTCGGCTAGTGTTTTGAGTTGCAGATTCGGTAATTGCAGCAGGTAGTAGGGAATTTTTTTGGCAAGTTCTAAAGTACAGGTAATATTTTTAGCTTTAGCTTTACCTAACAACTTTAAATCGTAGCTGGCATTATGGAATACTTTTTCAATGGCAGGATTTGCCATAATATTGTCAATAAATTCCTTCACCAGTTCAGGTCTATCTAGGATATCCAGAATGGAAACCTTTTCCCCAGTTAGGTCGCTTGGGTCATTTAATACCTGAATTAAAGATAAGCGAGGCTTGGAAGATTGATAGTCAGCAACTTCTGTATCTATCCACAGAGCCTGAGCTTGGGCATATTCGTCAATGAGGACTTTAATATCCTTAGAGTCTGTAAAATATGGCATAGCCTGAGAAAATTTTGTTGAAAAGGAAGCTAGATTGAACCTGATTAGCAAGAGTCAAGTCTAATTAGTTAAGACAGTTGCTCTCAAGG
>DATNQT010000212.1:0-6638 GCA_036703885.1 Candidatus Sericytochromatia bacterium | reverse complement strand
TTAACCGCAGCAAGTGGAAAGTTGGCGAGGTTGTGGTTCGCAAAGAAGTCGAAACCCAAATTGTACAAGTACCGATTCATCGGGAAAAATTAATTATTGAGCAAGTAAGTCCTCAAACTAGACAAATTGCAGAAATTGATTTAGGGCAAGAGGACGTTAGTGGTGTTGAACTAACGAAAACTCCTAGATCTGATGCCCTTCCGCCGTCAGTTCCAAGTGCAGATAGCCCTTATACAGTTGTCGGTGAATTTTTCTCTCCTAAAGCAGCCAGTCATCTTTTAGAAGCGATCGCACTTCAAAAGTATCATGGGTGTGCAAAAGTGCGAGTAGAACTTGTTGTGGATAACCCAGAACTTCAGGAAGCTTACCAAACGATGTTTGACCGTTGCTCTAAAGGCTGATAATTAAACTCATCAAGACAGGTTGCTACTAATAGGGTTTGGGCGATCGCGTTCTTTTACTCAGCTAGAGTAAAGTGAAAGGCGATCGCGCTTTTATAATCATCTGAGGTAGAACCGCCCTAGAGTTCGTCAATGCAAAGACTTCGTGATTATCTAAAGAACAAGTATCTACCCCCAATCAGCAACAGAAAGATGCCGTAGAGTTTCTTCATCGTCTCACTGCTGATGAATGGCTGATTTGCAAACAATGCGCCGAAGTAATTTCCAATTACCAAGCCAACGGCAATGAGAAGAGCATACTTGATATCTAGCTTACCGTTGTCATAGTAAACTTTCGCTGACAAGATGCCGATGGGTAAAATCTGAGCAGCAACAGAAGTCCCAGTAGCAAACTTCTGATCCATACCTAATAAAATTACCATTGCTGGAACCATAATCGCTCCACCGCCGATGCCAAACATACCGCCAGCAACGCCAGCAACTAAACCAATAATCAAAAGCTGGATGAGGAAAGGAGACATGATAGTTATTAGCTATTATTTGTTAGTTTTATTCTGAATTAATCCTAGTGGTAAACGAACCAGTCTTTAAGGATTTAGAGGGGCATAGCCTTTGGTAATATGGATTTCGGTAGCATACCATGAACACCTTTTTGAGGACTATTCACGACTTGGGTGATGTGAAAGTTGACGGCAATACTGCATAAAACATAGGCATCTTCTGAACTCAATCCGGCAAAGTGTTCCAGAAAAGTAATCATTTGCTTGAGGGCAGATTCAAGCGCCTCATCCAGCGTTTCACCAAACCCCATTGTGATCATGTCGGTTGGGGTTTCAGCAAGAGGACTTGTGAGTTTCAAATCCTTACGGAGGTTAATCTGGAGCGTGCCGTTCATGGAAGTCTCGATCGCCGTCACATTAATTTCACCATCTCCTTGAGCAGAATGTCCGTCCCCAATGGACAATAATGCACCGGGGACAAAAACGGGCAAGAATAATTTTGAGCCTGCCTGCAATTCTCGATTGTCAATATTACCCCCATAGCTGCCAGGAGGAACTGAGGAACGGCTGCTTTGGGGTGTGGCAACACCTAGGATACCAAAGAAAGGTTGTAAGGGAATCTGAATACCGCTGCCACTGGGAAATTCCGCAACGCCCTTCTCTAAATCCAACCCTATAAAGCGCAGTCTAGATTCTGTAAACTGTTGGGGTAAGGCTCCCCATCCTGAGCGAATGGCATTAAAGCCCACGGGTAGACGAGGTGAAATAGCTTCTAGCTTTACTTCTAGGACATCTCCCGGTTCAGCATCTTTGACGTAAATTGGACCAGTTAGTAAGTGGGGTCCTTGCCCGACTTTACGTTCTGGGGGTAAATGCTGACAAATCTCAAGAAATTCCGGGGTGAGAAACTCCGGCGGCGCTTTGTCATAGATATAAAATCCCGTATAGGTTTCAACTTCGATGCTGTCACCTGAATCAACGATTAAAGCGGGTTTCAACTGATGTGAAAAACCACCTAAATGAACGGTTTGACAGCTAGCTTTAAGAATGTGGTGAGTCATCGAACACCTAGATAAAGAAAGGCATTTTCTGTAGACGGCAGTACGAGTTTTATAGAGAAAGCTTACTTATATTTACGATCCCATAAAAGGTTTAGAGTGCATCCTATGTTACTCAACTGCACTTTAAAGCACAACGAAGCTAGCTGAACGATTACCTTCTACTCATGTCATGAGACGTTAACAGAAAGTCGAGAAATTAAAAATATGTTGTAAAAATTACATCTATCAAAGGGTAGAGCTGTTAACCTGCTCATGTTTTGATTGTTCAGATTGGGTGTGAGGTTTAATGGTTAAGAATGCAACTACCTGGCAGGCTGGACTTACTGCTCCGGCAACTTTCTGGGCATCTTTGTTCGTTTCAACTGCTGTAGCAAATTGCCTACCCTTGCAGGCGATCGCTTCTGAGGTAACTCCACTACGCGCTAATGAAGTTCAAAATACTGTAGATAGTGCTTCCGCGCCCCAAGCCGCATCTACCGAGTCATCCGCAGAAGTACTGCCTCTTAAGGATGTCACTTCAGTTGCTGAGTTTCCCTTAAATCAGAAAAACACTGAAACCAATAAAATTCAAGACCCTGTAGCGGTACCTCCTACCACAACAGCGCAGACAACTCCTATCGAGACATCGCCCGTAGCCCCAGCGCTTGGTGATGTTACCCCGGTAACTGAACTCAACTCCAATCTTGGAGACAGCGATACCAATGACCCCATGTCACAAGTTACAAATGTATCGCAGCTACGGGATGTTTCTCCTGGAGACTGGGCTTATGAAGCCTTGCGATCGCTTGTTGAACGCTACGGGTGTATCGCTGGGTATCCAGACGGCACGTTTCGGGGTAGGCAAGCAACCACTCGTTATGAATTTGCCGCTGGTTTAAATGCCTGTCTGCAACAGGTTGAGCGCTTGATTACTAGTGGGACTCAAGGCTTGGCGACTCGCCAGGACTTAGAAACGCTGCAAAGACTGGTTCAGGAATTTAGACCAGAATTGACAACCTTGGGCGCACGGGTGGATAAATTGGAAGGTCGTACTGCCTTTCTGGAAGACCATCAGTTCTCGGTAACGACTAAGCTCAATGGTCTAGCTTGGTTCAACCTGACAGGAGCCTCTGCTAATGGTGATGTCAGAGTAGAAACAACAAATCTTAATGGTATTGGTGGCGACCTTGCACTCCGACAAGCTGGACGTGGGCCTGATAACCAACCTATTGTTCAGAGGGCAACAAAAGACCCTAATGTTACTCTCAGCAATCTAGTCTGGCTGTCCTTCAATACGTCCTTTACAGGTAAAGACAACTTAGTCACTCAGCTAGCTGTAGGTAACGGCAACTCACCTGCCAATGTTTTTGCCTCTGCGGGTCTTTACAACACTTTTGGCGTACCGTTTCTCGACCAGACGGCTGGAACGGTAACTGGATCTAATGAGGTTGTGATTCGGGATTTATTCTACCAATTCCCAGTTACCAACAACCTTCAGGCAGTCATTGGACCTCGCGTCAACTGGTATCGCTACTTTGACAACAATGCCTACAACTTCTTCCTAACAGGTACGAGTAGCTTCAACTCTAACGGTAGTACCCTACTAAATACGATTGACCGTGGATCGGGAGCGGTTGTCCTGTGGGATATCAATAAGCAGTTTAAGTTCCGTGTAGGCTATCTGGGTGAGAGCGATGAATTTCTCCCCAGTCCTCTGTTTAACTCTGCGTCCAACCCCAGTCAGGGCTTATTCAATGGCACGAATACTCTCACCGCTGAGGTCACATTCTCGCCCACTGACAAGATTAACTTGCGGTTTCTCTACAATCGTTCCAACATCAAGCAAATTTTCGGACAAGTTGGCGGCGCAATTGGTGAACCAATTTATGGCTTGGCTGATGACGGTTTTGGTGGACCACTCCGCAGTGCCACGGCTGATACGTTTAACTTCAACTTCGATTGGCGCGTTGCCTCAAGTTTCGGTGTTTTCGGGCGCTATAGTCATGGCAGCACCCATCTAAGTCCAGTTGACCCAACCCGACCCAAGGGTGATGTCAATGCACAAGCGTTTCAGTTAGGAGTGGCATTTCCTGACTTGGGTAAGCAAGGAGCATTGGCAACCTTATCATTTTTAGTGCCCTTTGATGTCTTAAGCGGTCGGAGGTTCCTGGTATCGGGCGGGGGTAACGGGGGGACACAATACGAGTTTGAAGCGACATACTTCTACCCAATCACGAATAACATTGCAGTTGTCCCAGCCTTTTACCTAATCGGGAATCCCAACAACTTCGATAACAACCCCACTATTTATGTAGGTAACTTACGCGCCCAATTTAGTTTCTAAGGAGTGACGTAAGTCAAAGAGCCAGAGGGGTAGCTTACGGCATGGTAAGTCTACCCATGACTAAAGTCATGCCTAAAGTCGTGACCTTCTGGTGATGTTCCCCTAGAATACAGATTTTTATAATGAGGACATTGAAAAACGAGTGTCAAACCCTTCCCACTGAGTCATACACAGTGGGCTTTTTCTTTATCTCCTCAAGGCCACTTGCGCCACTTGCGGAATTATTTCTAACTGCATAAGGTGTCTTAGCTCTAGACATAGGTAAAAGTATCAAGCTATGAAGTGTCCCCCCACTGCCTCATGCCAGTGGGGTTCTCTTTTCCCGAAGTGTTGGTGGAAAGTCTTGTTGAAGCAAGCTATTCCTTTGCTGAGAAGAACGCCACATCTTTGACACAGTAGCGTCACATCCGCTCGGTAAGCTTTCTCTAAATTTCCTTGCAGCTCTCTTGATCGACGAGGGGGCTTTTTATATTAGACCTCTTTTAACCGATTCAAGCGGGTCGCTCCTACCAGCCTTGTCGAACAACGGACAAAGGTTAAAAATTCGCTAGCGTGGAAATACACCTCTTGAGCCTGACGCGGGTCGTTGCGGCAATGGAAGTTTGCGCCTGCTTCTACGGGTATACGGTTAATTAATGAACGAGATGGGAATGCTAGAGCAAAAATTAGAGCAACTCAAAACTTTATTTTCACAGATGGACAAGGCTTTGATTGCCTATTCTGGGGGCGTCGATAGCACGTTGGTTGCCAAGATTGCCTATGATGTTTTGGGCGATCGCGCTTTGGCAATTACGGCCGAGTCGCCTTCACTATTGCCAGAAGAATTGGAAGATGCCTGCGTTCAAGCGGCGGCAATTGGGATTGTTCATGAGGTGGTTCAGACTCATGAAATGGAAAATCCCAATTACACCTCTAACCCCATCAACCGTTGCTATTTCTGTAAAAGCGAACTCCACGACACCCTGAAACCGTTGGCGTTGCAACGAGGGTATCCTTATGTCGTCGATGGGGTCAATGCGGATGATTTGCAAGACTACCGACCGGGAATTCAAGCCGCGAAGGAACGGGGGGCGCGATCGCCTTTAGCAGAAGTTGGTGTTACCAAAGCCGAAGTCCGCCAACTCTCCAAACAACTAGGGCTTTCTTGGTGGGATAAACCCGCCCAACCCTGTCTGAGTTCTCGCTTTCCTTATGGGGAAGAAATTACGGTTAAAAAGCTGCAACGGGTGGGTCGAGCTGAAATCTATCTGCGTAAGTTAGGTTTTTCTAATCTGCGCGTGCGTTCTGAAGGGGACACAGCCCGAATTGAACTTTCACCAGAACAAATTAAGGAGTTTGTCTTAACCAGCGATTTACCGCAACTGGTATCAGCCTTCCAAAAATTCGGCTTTGTCTACGTCACTCTCGATTTAGAAGGTTATCGCACTGGCAAACTTAATCAGGTTTTACAAAGTACCGGGTTACTCTAGTTTTACGAAGGGGGAAGAGTAACGACAAACTCGGCTCCTTTTCCCAACTCCGAGTAGCAATGTAATGTACCTTTGTGTTTTTCGACCACAATTTGATAGCTAATGGATAATCCTAAACCCGTTCCTTTGCCCATGGGTTTAGTCGTAAAAAAGGGGTCGAACAACCGAGAAAGGACTGTTTGTGTCATTCCTGGTCCATTATCGACAATGCGAATAGTAATGTAACCCGAATCATTGACTTCAGTGCGAATCCAAATCCTCGGTTGTTGGTCGGTTGTATTTTCACTTACCGCTGACCATTGACCGCTGACTATTGACTCTTCCAAGGCATCAATAGCATTGGTGAAAAGGTTCATGAAGACCTGGTTCAACTGGCTGGGGTAGCAATTAGCTAAAGGCAGTTGACCGTACTCTTTGATGACTTGAATGGACGGATGTGCAGCTTTCTGTTTCAATCGATGCTTCAAGATTAGCAGAGTATTATCTATACCTTCGTGAAGGCTAACAGGCTTCTTTTCAGCTTCATCCAACCGCGAGAAATTGCGTAAGCTAAGGACGAGATCGCGGATGCGGTTAGCACCAACTTTCATAGAAAACAGCACTTTAGGGAGGTCTTCCACTAGGAAATCGAGGTCAATAGACTGAGCTAAAGCTTGAATCTCTGGTACTGGTCGCGGATAGGTGACACGATAAAGTTCTAGAAGATTAAGCAAGTCTTTGATGTAATCACTGGCGTAGTTCACGTTGCCATAAATAAAGGACACTGGGTTGTTGATTTCGTGAGCAATACCAGCGACTAATAGACCCAGGCTAGACATCTTTTCAGTCTGGATCAGTTGGATTTGGGTTTGTTGCAGGGAGTGCAGTGCTCGTTCTAGCTGAGT
>DATNQT010000211.1:0-3863 GCA_036703885.1 Candidatus Sericytochromatia bacterium | reverse complement strand
CAAGATGGGTTGAGACGTGAAGCTCTCGCGCTTTCCTGAAGCCTTAAGTATTATTACTCAGTTTTTCGGAAGTTGAGGTATTTGTGATCGCTCTTTAGTCCGCCAGAGAATAGATAATCTTCTGGCGGGAAGGGAGTAAGTGGGGACGAAAGCTCAAAAACAAGGGTGATGCTCTTATCACAGTTTAAATGCATAACAGCTTAGCGCTCGTTGTGCCAATTCAGACGATACTGGCTCTTGTTTTAGCACTGGTTCTTAATTCTGCAATCAATATTCTATCTAACCCAGAAATGTTTACTCTTCATTTGGGGTTGAATACGTTCTCTTATCAGCCGACCCTTGTTTAGAAGGTCTGAGGGAGGTGCTGTGTGCTACCGTCTCCTATCAGGTGGTTTGGGGGCTTCCCCCAAGCAGGTTTTTTCCTAACAACGACTATTTATTCGCTCGCATTCAGTGCTATTCATCCTAAAACTCATTCAAATAGCTGAGGTTAATAAGTTTGTCATCTGCAAAAATTAACCAAGTCTTGAAGTTTATACCGTTGGAGTCTGAGGTGAATTCTGTGACTAGGAGGCAGTTTCGTTGAATACTATACCTAAGCAGCGTCTCACTGTTTCCCTGGTTAATGTGCTTTTAGTTGTGGCGACTGGCTTGCTGTTAGTGTTGCTGTGGCAGCTGCGGGGCTTGTTAGTGACGCTGATGATTGCGGTGGTTTTGGCGGCGGCTCTTGCTCCTATTATTGAGAAGGCGCAAACGCTGCGGATTCCCCGTTGGTTGGCTGTACTGGTGGTGTATTTAGGCTTGATTGCAATTTTGACAGGAGTAGGGCTTTTAATTGGTCCTGCGGTTATTGAGCAAATCGAGCGCCTAATCCGGAGACTGCCAACCTATTTAGAAGTTGTGCGATCGCTCTTCGACAACCTGATCATTCGCCTGGGGATGAGCGAACCCAATTCTGATAGTCCCATTGGTCAGCTATTTGATACTCAATCGCTTACAGGTTGGGCAATCCGTTCGAGTCAGCAACTCGTCGTGCGTTCTTATAGTGTCACCAGAGGTATCGTCGGGGGATTCTTTAGCTTGTTTCTGGCGTTGCTACTTTCAGGCTATATGTTGTCAGGTGCCCAAAACTTAATTAAGGGCTTGGTAAGCTTATTCCCGAAGCCTTGGGATGAGCGCTTGGAAGCACAAGTGAAACCAGTCGCTCAACGGATGGGAGGATACATTCAAGGACGAGTGTTAGTTTCTGGGATTTTAGGCATTGCAATTACCTTTGGTTTGACGGTGTTAGGACTGTCGGAGTTTGCGCTGGGTTTGGGCGCGATCGCTGGATTTACAAATTTAATACCCTTTTTCGGACCCGTTTTAGGAGCGATTCCAGCGTTAATTGTGGCGATCGCTCAAGGTGGACTGACGTTTTTCTGGGTATTGCTATTGTTCGCCATTATCCAAAATGTCGAAACTTACGTCCTCGACCCATTGCTGGTTGGTAATTCTGTCAAAGTTCACCCGTTGTATCAGCTGCTAGCGGTATTGGGAGGAACCCAGGTTTTAGGCATCATTGGCGCGTTGATTGTCCCGCCTTGGGTAGCGGGTGCTGCGGTACTGTTGGAAAATCTCTACCTGAAACCCAAACAACTAGCAGAACAGCAGGAGACAATCCTCACTTCTTCAACCGCCGAAACCTCTAGCGCTTTACCCGTTAATCGCTAATTGAATTGTTTGTTAAGTAGGTCGGCACAATTAAAGCTAACTCGCGCAAGGTCGTCATTAGTCATTGGTCATTGGTAAGAATTTCAGAGATGTCTATGTTTCGTAACATAATTGTTCTGTTTATTCCCGCCTACCTACTTATTGATTGTTTGTTGGAGAACCAATAACCAACAACTCATAACCAACCACCAATAACCAATAACTAACAACTTTGTATGAATCCCTTTTTACACTTCGGGTGTGGTTACAACCAGTTAGTGACGATTACGCGGGGATTTTGGAGAAGGCTTTTCCGTGTCACCGCATCTCCCCTGAAGGGCGTCAGCCTCAACCAACCATTTATGACGACACCCTTACGCTTCCCCTCTTTCAGGACTTTTAGTTTCCAACTTGTCGCAGCGGCATTGGCTTTCCTGCTGTCGGTTATTCCAGTTTTAGCAGCGGACAACCCCAAAGCCCCAATCGTCCTTGATGGAGTGCGGCTATTTGAAGTTACCGCCTCTGGGGGATACACTGCCCAAGAACGGGCAGAGGATGCCAATCGCGTCCTCAAGGACAAAATCAAGACAACTGCGCCTACTGTGCCAGTAAAGCTCGATAATAGTCAAAATTTACCAATTATTAAGATAGATGGCGCTCACTTGCTGACCGTTACCGAGCAAGATCCCCCGGCGGGAAGAAGTGCCAAGGAGCAAGCTGAGATTTGGGTAGGAGAGTTGGAAGTCGCGATCGCCCAAGCCCAAAAACAGCGCAGTCCCGACTATATCCGGCAGGCAATCTTACAATCGGTTGCCTACGCCTTAGTTGCGATCGCTTGTGGTTTGGCATTGGGTTGGATTTGGCATCGTTGGCTACAGCCAAGGCTTCCGAGGGAGGTGAGAGACTCAGAAGATACCCACCAACGCCTGACACTCGAAGTCGGAGTGCGGATTCTCCTAGCGGTTATTCGAGGGGCGCTATGGCTATTTACCGCCCTTTACATTACAAATTTATTTCCCCAGACGCGAGAACTAAGCCGCAAGATGACCGATACCATTCTTGGCAGTTTAGTCTCCAAGCTGATTCCTCTGGGAAAGGTTTCTTATTCTGTCTTAGATTTATTGATTCTGCTGGGGCTATTTACAGGTCTAATTATTCTGGCAAGAACCGTCAAAAAGCTGCTGCGATCGCGCGTCCTGCGATTTACTGGCTTAGGTCGAGGTTCCCAGGAAACCGTCGCCCAAATTGCCACCTACGGCATCATTTTCCTTGGCACGATGGTAGTACTGCAACTGTGGGGACTTGACCTGAGTTCCATCACTATCTTTGCTAGTGTCCTAGGTGTTGGTATCGGCTTAGGATTGCAGGGAATCGCCAAGGAATTTATCAGCGGGTTGGTACTAATTTTCGAGCGTCCGATTAAAGTAGGCGACTTTGTGAATGTGGGCAACCTGATGGGAACCGTCGAACGTATCAGCGTTCGCAGCACCGAAATCCGGACATTGGATGAAGTCTCGATCATCATTCCCAATTCCCGCTTCCTGGAAGGGGAAGTCGTCAACTGGACTCACCACAGCCCTGTTTCGCGCTTAAAACTACCCGTCAGCGTCGCCTATGGCTCAAACCTAACTGCCGTGCGGAGTGCTTTAATTGATGCGGCAAAAGAACACCCTGACGTTCTTAGTGATCCTGCTCCTAGAGTACTCTTTGAAGGATTGGGCAACAGTTCCCTAGATTTTAATTTAATGGTTTGGATTGCCGACCCTCCTAAGCAATTTCGCATTAAGAGCGACCTCTACTTTCGGATCGAGGCAACTCTGCGTCATCGCCATATTGAAATCCCCTTTCCTCAGCAAGACCTTCACGTCCGTTCAGGTAGCTTGCCGTTAGAAATATCACCACAGTTGGCAGAATCTCTTGCCCAGATTTCTAACGGGCTGGCTAAATGGCTAGAAAAACAGTCCACTAGCACAACTCAGGAGAGTCACAACAACGGAAGATCTGACAACGGGCAACACCGCAATGAGTAACGACTATAAGTAGGTCTGCACAATTAAAGTGTTTAAGTCCCGTTAGTCACATTGGTAAAAGTCTAATTAGCCCATGTCATGCCTTCTTTTTATTAGCGAACGTTTTCCCCCAGATATCGGAGGATTAGCGAGTAGTGCCTT
>DATNQT010000210.1:0-3181 GCA_036703885.1 Candidatus Sericytochromatia bacterium | reverse complement strand
CCATCCCCGAAAAAAAACCGCTCGTGGATGAGCGGGATAATGCTTGCTTAAACGGGTAACATTGGCAAAGACACTGTTGGCAAAATATTCCTTAACATCGGGGCAACCCAGCAAACACAAGCTATTTATGAAGTAGGCTGCTGTTCTATATCACCGAAGATAGACCCAGTTGTGAATTCGCCAACAGTATCCTCGCTACTTTTACCCCCAACAATCAACAACTAACTATCGCTTCCCAAAAGTTCTGCGATCGCCTGTCGCTCTGCTGGCTCCTGGGGTGGTAGACTCCGGCGAGTATCGGTAATCAGCCAATCCAAGGCGGCTGCTTGAACGTCAATGGTTGCCCCAGTCTTGTCAACGCAGTAGCGTCCGTACACCAACTTATCCACCAATCGCACTCCCGCACCTAAACGGGAATATTCAAAAATCACGCTGTTATCAACGGTTGCCCCGCTACAGATCCAGCAGTTGGGGCCGATCATCGTCGGTCCAATAATCTTTGCTCCATCTTCAATGTGGGTCATACCACCGATATAAACGGGACCTGTAATGTCAACTTTGTCCCAATTTACCGCTACATTCAAGCCCGTGTAGATGCCTGGAGCCACTTCCTTTCCGGGAATTGACACGTTTTTGATTTCTCCCAATAGGACACTCCTAATGGCGTGCCAGTAGTCTGGTACTTTGCCAATATCCACCCACTCGAAATCCATTGGTACTCCATAAAAAGGAGCACCTATTTCCACTAGTTTGGGAAATAGTTCGCCCCCAATGTCATATTCCTGACCAGAGGGGATATAATCTAACACTTCAGGCTCAAAGATATAAATGCCTGTGTTGATATTGGTACTCAGGGCTTCTTCTACTGAGGGTTTTTCCTGGAAGGCTTTAATCCGACCTTCCTCGTCCGTGACGACGACGCCGTAGCTGGAAACCTGGTCTCGCTCGACAGATTTCATCACTACCGTAGCAATCGAACCCTTCTCCTTATGCCACTTTACTGCCGCTGTCAAATCAAGGTCGATCAGGGCATCTCCACACAAAACAACAAATGTGTCGTCAAAAAAGGGATAAAAGTCTTGGATGCGGCGCATCCCACCCGCCGAACCTACAGCTTCGCCAACGAGTTGACCATCGACAATTCGACCCTCAAACGAATAGGCAATCTCGACGCCGAAGCGCTGTCCGTCGCGGAAATAGCTCTCAATTTCGTGAGCTAAGTGACTGACGTTGACGACAACTTGGTCAAAGCCATGTTGTCGTAGCAGTTCTAGCAAAAACTCCATCACGGGTTTTTGCATGATGGGAATCAAGGGTTTGGGCGTGGTGTACGTAATGGGACGAACGCGAGTCCCTTTACCAGCCGCCAGAATCATGGCTTTCATGAATTTTTCCTCAACCTAGGCCACACAGTATTTGGTTTGGTCAATTGAGTCTGATTTTAACCAGTCCGTCGCTATACAAGAGTTGGACTGTCCTCTCTAGACTCGATCCTATGTACTAGGAACGATGACAGGGAACAGGTAACAAAACGAATAGATTAACAATATTTTTGCCAAGTACAGGCACAAACATCGACTGCGATCGAGCCACCCTGTGAATTTTCCGTAATGTTTGCTCTCTCATTAAAGAGAAAGCTGCATTAGCAAAACTATCACTCAGAAGCGGAAAGTTAGCAGAGTGAGGAATCACTGGATTTACCGGACTTTCACTACCACCTAACTCTTTCTCCTGAAAACCAGCCTTTGGGAACTGCTAATTCTCCAAAAGACTTTGCCAATGGAGAATTCGTTCTTCTACCCTGTCTCGAACCCTTACTCTACTCCTTCTAAAGAAGGCTGATGCTTTTGAGGTTTCTAACGCTTCGCTTCACCAACAGAAATTCTATTGAGAAGCAGCATGGATTAGAGCTTACTGGAGCTTTAAGTCCTGACCTAGCTTAACACTCCTAGCACTTTCAGTTCAGCGTCCTGATTTTTAAGTCTTGGTAGAACACCTCTTGAGATAACTCCACCTTAGACTGAGCCGACAACAGTAGTAATGCCCAGAATACACCCACGCGATCATCTGCTCTTGGTTCACTTGTCTCAACAGCGCCGTTGCCTGAAGCGATCGCATTTCCTATAGAGGTTTCCGAAGGATAGGATTCCCCCAATGAATTGCTATGCCCAACGCCAGAGGCATTCCCGTTTCCTGTAGGAAACGGTAGGGAATTAGCTTCATCCAATGCAACTGATGATAACGTCCACCACTCTAACAGCTGGTCTAGATTCAGCCAATCATTTCCCGCAGATAGTTTTTGCCAATGACGAGAGAGAAATACGTCCAGTCGTGTTGCGATTTCTGTCAGATTTTCATCGTGAGCTAGATGAGCGATCGCTTTTGCCGCTTGAGTGCGAGATAAAGCACGGGGCTGCTTTGAGCGGGTACGTAAGGGGGCTTCGCCTAGCTGGGTTGCCATCTGCTGCAACTGGTCAATTAGTTCAGACAGAGTCACCGGACGTTTTTTGGGCGGTGGAGCGGCAGCGCGGCGGCGCAGATGGCGCTCTAGATGCAGGGGTAAGCGAGTTTGCCCCCCAACATCAACAGCCTCGGAATCATCAGTAAGTTCTAAATCTTCTGGCTCCTCTTGACGCCCTAAGGTGTCGGCTTTGAGTAAGACTAGCATTGATGCCCACAAAAAAGCCTGACCCGACTCGGATAAATCAGCGTCCCGCCGTCCGGGTTCCGCTTCATTTCCTAATGCTAATTCACTTAAATAGCGGTCAATTACCTCAATCACCTGGACATCCCAAGGGTTAATTTCTCCACGCTGTGCCAAGTCAATGAGGAGAGCGATCGCTTCTTGAGCTGGTGTTTCAGTCATCAGTAGGTGTTAGGTCTTAGATTTTAGGTTTTAGGGGAGCAAGTGAAACACTAAGCCCCTAATCGGTCTGAAACTGTATTTTTGGATATGGGGTTAATCTAACACCTAACACCTAACACCTAACTTACTCTGCCAGCACTCCTTCTGTTAACGGTTGAGATGCCGATAGGGCGGGGAGCTGTTGCTCTTCAATCTCTGCCTTGTATCGTTCAACATCTTGTTCTAATTGCTCAATGCGTTCCTCTTTGGAGCGCATCTGGCGAATTGTTTTACGAGACTCCAACTGCTGCTGTAATCGTGTCCAGATACTGAAGA
>DATNQT010000209.1:0-6130 GCA_036703885.1 Candidatus Sericytochromatia bacterium | reverse complement strand
TTCAAAGTTGTCAGGCACCTCTCCATCGGCATTGAAGGAAATACGATGCCATTGGAACACCGCTACATCAGGGACAATTGACCAACCACCAAAACTACACCGTAGTTCGGGGAAAGCGTAGGCAATCTTAGAATCCTCGGTTACCTGGTTAACGGTAGTACAAAGTTTACCCTGCAAGCGGCTGTGTCTCCCCTTCGGCATTGGCTTCTGGATAATCTCACCATCGATGTATTCACTAGCCGGCTTAGTTTCAGGAAGTTTTAGAAACTCCTCCAGGGTAATTCGTTGAGATGCTGTAGAAGTCATTCTGCCATCTCTGCGGAGTCTACTAGCTGATTTAGTTTCATCCTAACGCTCAGAGCGATCGCACTTTGCACACGACTAGAAATGTGATGTGCTTACGCGCTAGCTGACGCTCGTTCCTCGTTTAAGGCATCTGTTTGTGAGAAAATAGATTTAACTTTTCTTAATAACTTAGTCGTTTATAAAAGTGAACTAGAAGTCGCTGGCGGATAAAGGAATGGCTGTAGACTACCCAGATATAGATATTGCTCCATTAATCGATCATGCACTGCTAAATCCAGATGCCACACCAGAGCAAGTGGAAAAGTTTTGCCAGCAGGCAGAGCGATTTAACTTTGCCACCGTATGTGTATACCCGGTGTATGTGAAGCAAGCGGCTGACCTACTTTACGGGAAAGCACCAAAAGTTTGTACGGTTATCGGTTTTCCTACGGGTGCAACAACACCAGCCGCGAAGCTCTACGAAGCTCAAGAGGCGGTAGATAATGGAGCAACAGAACTCGATGTGGTTATGCACATAGGCGGGCTGAAAGTCGGAAAAACGAATGAACTTTACCAAGAAATTGCCCAAATATGTGAAGAAACGGGTCAAACAGTCAAAGTGATTTTGGAAACAGCTCTCCTGACAGATGCAGAAAAACGACTCGCAGCGGAAATATGTATGGATGCTGGAGCACAATTTCTGAAAACCAGTACCGGCTGGAATGGAGGGGCAACCGTGGCTGATGTTCGACTTTTGAAAAAAGTGACGCAAGGACAGGTTGGCATTAAAGCGGCGGGGGGGATTCGCACTATAGAGCAAGCCTTAGATTTAGTCGTTGCTGGTGCGACACGCTTGGGTACATCTCGCGGTCCCGATTTACTGCGGCAGCACGATACCCTAGGAAAGGGGGATGAAGAATGAGTAAGGGGCAATAAGTAGCAAACGATTCCCATTTTCCAATTCCAATTCCTAATGACTCGAACCTACAAAGCCACTGGAATCAATCTTAAAAGTATGCCGCTGGGTGAAGCGGATAAATTAGTCACAATTTTGACACGAGAATTTGGCCTAATTCGGGCAGTGGCACCAGGGGCACGTAAACAGAACTCGAAATTGGGCGGCAGAAGTGGCTTGTTTGTAGTTAATGAACTCTTGTTAGCGAAAGGGCGATCGCTCGATAAAATTACCCAAGCCGAAACCCTGGAATCTTACCCAGGATTGAGTAAAGATCTAAGTAAGCTGGCAGCCAGTCAGTACCTGGCAGAATTAGTTCTCTGCCACGCCCTAAGCGAACAGCCGCAGGAGGAACTGTACGAGCTACTCAACGAACATCTAAGGCGTCTGGAGCAGTTGCCCAAAGCCTCTAGCGGTCAACCCCTTATCTCCTCGGTACTAGCCCACTTATCCCACGGTGTCTTTCACCTGCTGGCTCTGGCAGGCATTGCCCCTCAAGTTCAAATTTGTTGTATCAGTCAACACTCTATTACACCAGATTTTGCTGACCCGGATTGGCGGGTTGGTTTTAGTATCGAGGCAGGTGGAGCGGTCAGTTTGGCAGGCAGTAAGCTCGCAAGTCAGACGGTGTCCTATCCAATTCTGGCAAAAGGAGGAGCGATCGCTAAAGACACTAACAGTAACCTTACGGAAGTCCACCCTGCCCCGCCCCCACGGCTGAACGCTAAACTGAATGCCGCAGAGTTGACAGCCCTGCAAAAGTTAGCGGAAGCTGAGTTACCTCAACCGAATAGGATGTTATTAGACCAGCCAGGAGATAAAGCCTTTGAAGCCGTGGATGAGGTCTGGGTAAAAGTCGAGCGAATTTTACGGGACTATGCTCAGTATCACTTCGGGCGGTCAATCCGCTCCGCCACGCTAGTAGATGCTTTGTCTATTCCAGATTTTTGAAATTTATTTAGGAATCAACTTTTTAAAATCCAGTCAAGCCCAGTTTCATTTATTACATAAAAAAACCAAGAATGCGATTATCTGAGTCTGAACGAGTGACAACACACCCCCCTAATAAAGAATCCGACCCTGTGATGAAGCGAAGCTCCTCTGGAGTAGAAGAGCCAGCGCACACGGAAGCCAAGGATTTCCAACCAGACGTTGGGGAGAGTCCTGGCGAGCCATCAACTCTGGGGTTTGGACCAGTTTTAAAAAACCCCAACTTCTTAGCCTTGTGGAGCGGTCAGGTCTTCTCTCAGCTGGCGGACAAGGTTTATTTGGTACTGATGATTGCCTTGATTGCCACCCGATTCCAAGACACAAATCAAACCATCAGCGGTTGGGTATCGGTATTGATGATTGCTTTCACCGTCCCTGCCATACTATTTGGTTCGGTTGCGGGTGTTTTTGTAGACCGTTGGTCGAAAAAAGCTGTCTTGGTATCGACTAACCTCCTGAGAGGCATCTTGGTCTTAGCTGTGCCGCTCCTGTTATGGATGACTCAAGGCTGGAAACCCCTGCATAACTTGCCAATAGGCTTTTATGTCTTGTTGGGCATAACCTTCCTGGTTTCTACGCTGACGCAATTTTTTGCACCAGCAGAGCAGGCGGCAATTCCGCTAGTCGTGCAGCCTCAAAACTTGCTCTCGGCTAACTCGCTTTACACAACAACGATGATGGGTTCGTTGATTATTGGGTTTGCGGTAGGTGAGCCACTTTTAGCCCTTGCAGATACTTTGGGACATGATCTGGGGTGGGACTTTGGCAAAGAATTAGTAGTAGGTGGCTCTTATGCGATCGCCGGACTACTACTACTACTACTAAAAACGGGTGAAAATAAAAAGACTTACGAGAGCGAACCTCCTCACGTCTGGCAAGACATCCGAGACGGCTTAAGCTATGTCAGACACCATCGTCGCATCCGTAATGCCTTAATTCAACTGGTAATTCTATTTTCCGTCTTTGCGGCTCTCGCGGTGCTAGCGGTGCGCCTAGCGGAAATGCTTCCCGGCTTGAAGGCTTCGCAGTTTGGCTTCTTGCTGGCGGCTGGTGGCGTTGGTATGGCTTGCGGGGCAGCAATTTTGGGACACCGCGCTCAGGGCTTATCTCATGCCAAGCTGAGTTTGTATGGTTCTGCTGGGATGGCAGGAGCGTTGGTAGGTCTAGGTCTATTTACCCATAACCTCTTGCTGGCGTTACTGATGACGGCTCTTTTAGGTGGATTTGCGGCAATGGTCGGCATCCCGATGCAGACAACTATCCAGGCAGAAACACCCCAAGAAATGCGGGGAAAGGTTTTTGGACTGCAAAACAATGCGATCAATATTGCCCTGAGCTTACCCTTAGCTTTAGCAGGCTTTGCCGAAACTTTATTAGGATTGCGTACTGTATTTTTGGGTTTGGCGGCAATTGCGATCGCAGGTGGGGTCTTAAACTGGTATATTTCCCGTACAGGATCATCTATGTCAACCCAAGCTGACAAATAGAGACTCAATACTCAACCTGAATGCATATAGCCTGGATCGGAAAAAAATCGCCTTTTTGTGGAAATGTCACTTACGGCAGAGAAGTTACTAACGCGCTCTTAGACCGGGGCTACGAGGTTAGTTTCCTCCATTTTGCCCAAGAAGAAGGAGACGACCCCACTTGGCCGGGTTGTCAGGAAGTATCGCTGCCTTTCATATACAAATCTCAGGTTTACACCATTCCCACGCCCAAAGCTAGTAAGGTCTTAATGCGATCGCTCAAGCAGTTGCGACCCGACCTAGTACACGCTTCCCTAACACTATCTTTTTTGGACTTCCTGCTACCAGAGATCTGTGAAGAGCTGAATATCCCTTTAGTCGCCACCTTTCATCCGCCCTTTGATGGAAAGCGACGTAACTTGAAGTCGGGGACGCAACTCTTTACCTATCAACTGTATGCACCTTTTCTAGCGCATTACGACCGAGTTATCGTCTTTTCCCAGCTTCAGCGGAATTTATTGGTGCGGTTGGGCGTCCCCTCAGAGAAGCTTGCCGTGATTCCTAATGGAGTGGATGTCCAGAAATATTCCCCTGGAACTTCAATTCTCAAACCCCAATGGAACGCTCGATGCCTATTTGTTTACCAAGGCAGAATTTCCGCAGAAAAAAATGTCGAAGCGCTGCTGAAAGCTTGGAAACAGTCTGACCTGGGTGACTCTTGCAAATTACTCATTGTTGGTAATGGTGCTTTATCAGACTCTTTAATGCCATTTTATGGGGAAGAAGACGGTATTATCTGGCTCGGATTTGTTGCGGATGAGCAGCGGCGAATCGAAATTCTGCGATCGGCTGATGTGTTTATTTTGCCATCTTTATTAGAAGGTCTGTCTTTATCATTACTTGAAGCAATGGCTTGCGGTGTTGCTTGTGTTGCTACCGATGCTGGTGCTGATGGCGAAGTATTAGAGGATGGTGCTGGTGTCATTCTTAATACCCATCGAGTAATGTCTCAGCTTAGTACCCTTTTGCCCCAGTTCCGCGATCACCCAGAGTGGACAACTCTGCTAGGACAAAAAGCAAGGGCAAGGGTTCTAGAACGCTACACTCTCAGCGACAATATCACCCAGCTAGAGAAGTTGTATGCTGAGGTTCTACAGCTACAGCGCCTGCAATTGAGCAGTCGTACCCAGAGCGCTAGTTAGTTTAAGTGCTGAGTGCTGAGTGCTGAAATACAGAACAGTTAATGGTCAAATTTGAGGAGGAGCAGTATTCATTCTTATGCTACTTACTCCTCACTAAAGCTTCAGCTCATTCTAATCCCAGACCCTGTCAAGTTATGGTGTGGAGTTTCCTGGCGAGGAAGCTAAAACGCTCCACAAGCCGAACCGGGGTTAGGGTCAGGGTCAGCAGGCGTTTCACCAAGATTGGTTTCGACTGTAAAGTAAGCGTAGTTGTAGCCGTCATTGCCATCAGAAACTTCCAGTCCGACTTGATGGATTCCTGGGTCTGCAAAAGACCACTGGCCGCTTGAACCCGTGAAGTCATCGAATATACCATCTCCATTCAAATCCCAGTTATAGGTCAGCAGATCGTTAATGCCTGGGTCAGTAGCATCGGCTGTAAAATCAAACAAATCGCCTACTGTAAGCATTAAACTGTCGGTGATACTGGTAATCGTTGGGGCAACATTTACAACTGTCACCGTTCTAAATAGTCGATTACTAAAGGCGCGATCTTTGTCTCTTGCAACCGCTCCAAATGTATAAGTACCAACATCTGTAAACGTACCCAAATCTGTAGATAGTCTACGGATGCCTGAGGTATTAGGATTTGTGCCAACACGCTTACCGTTGATTAGGAAGTTGATGGAATCCGCACCTGGATCTGTGGAAGCTAGCAATGCCGAAACGGATTCACCCTGGGAGATGACATTACTGGAGAGGCGGAAGCGGTTGAGGGTTGGAGGGAGATTCAAGACCCTCAGTGTACCGTCTACAGGGTCGCTCCAAGCTCCATCTTTGTCCAAAGCATAACCCGTGTAGGGAACGAGAGTATTATCGGCAAAGACACCTAGGTCTGCGGTTATGGAACGGGTTCCTGAGGTACTAGGATCGGTGCCAACATCATTGTCGTTGAGGAAAAATGATATTGCATCAGCTCCCGGATCGGTTGCAGTCATAAATGCCGATGCCGATTGACCTTCATAAATCGTAGGGATGTCGAGACTGGCGAGAGCCGGAGGAAGGTTTAAGACGGTTAGTGTCTTAGTAGCTGGAGTACTATACCTGCCGTTCTCGTCCCTTGCTAACGCTGTATATGTGTATTCACCATTATCATCAAAGAAACCTAGGTCGGTGATTGGTGACGAACGAGTTCCCGAACGTTGGAAATCGGTACCGAGATTGTCTCCGTTGAGGAAGAACGCGATCGCATT
>DATNQT010000208.1:0-9312 GCA_036703885.1 Candidatus Sericytochromatia bacterium | reverse complement strand
TGAGCTAGATATCGATAATCTGCTGAGTTTTCCTCATACCACTGACGGAGTTCTGGTCGTGCGTTGCCGACAATGATGCCCCGCGATTCGCCAACGCTAAATAGGGCAATATCATTTCCAGAGTCCCCACATACGACGGTTCGGGTGGAATCAATTCCCCATTTTTGTTGTAGAAACTTTACGGCTAGACCTTTATCACCGTTGCGGGGCAAAATATCCAGGTCTTTACCACCGCTATAGATTAACTTGACATCAAGACCGCGCTCAGAGAGTTGCGATTTTAGTCGGGGAAGCACTTCTACGGCGGCTTCTTCCGTCAACAGATAGCTAACCTTAAAAGGGCGCTGTTCGGAGTCTTCTTGAGGAACGAGGTCTGAATAATGGGCGGCAGTTGCCACAGCTAGTTCCCGATCCCAGCCTGGAGAAAGCTCTTCCGACCAAGCTGGATTGGGGGCATCATCACCATCGTCGTCATAAATTTCCGTACCTACAGACGCGATTAGAGCATCTGGATCTAGGAGTTGCTTCTCGGCTTTGAGATCATGGTACGAAGTCAGCGATCGCCCCGTCGCATAAACTATCTTTGTTCCGTACTCTTGCCGATGCTGACCCAGTTGCTGGTTGAGTTCTTTGAGAGCGTTGTCATCGCCCACTAGGGTGTTATCTAAATCAGTTACAAATAAAAATGCTGCCACAGCAACCTCGCTCATCACTTTTGGTCTGACTACTGCCTTATTGTCTTATAGGAGTGCGATCGCATTTTCAATACCTCTAAGGCACTCTCCTGTATTTAGTACGGGAAAGTACATCAATTAGTAACTTTCTGATTTCTCCAGAACCCTTCAAACCTTGACCTGGTACAAGCTATCTCTGAGCAAATGGGACTTATGCATTCTGACTCTCGGCTCATTACTGTGCCATCAAAATCCTATATATTTTGATAACTTAACTTGAACCTGGCGACTATCTGAATGAAATCTTCTCCGAAGCAAAAGCGGTTCTCCTGGCTACCGCAACTCAGTCACCAGGTTTGGATTCTCGCTGCTGGTCGATTATTATCCCAAATTGGCAGCGGTTTTACTTTGTTCTATGCGCCGATATTTTTTGTCAATCAGGTTCATTTATCAGCGACGGCAGTAGGAATTGGTTTGGGTAGTGGTTCCATATCTGGAGTAGTGGGTCGCTTTCTAGGGGGTTCTTTTGCCGACTCTAAATTCTGGGGGCGCAAGCGGACGCTATTGCTCTCTTTAGTAGTTTCTGCTGTGGCTTGCGTTGTGTTGGCATTAACGTCCAACTTTCCCATTTTTATAGTCGGCAACTTGCTCATGGGCTTGGGGATTGGTTTGTATTGGCCAGCAACAGAAGCGGCAGTTGCAGATTTGACGACGATCGATCAGCGTAGTGAAGCGTTTGCCATTACGCGGTTGGCAGATACCCTTGGCTTGGGGATGGGGGTGGTGTTAGGAGGGGCGTTGATTGGAGCAACAGGCAATTATCGCGCTCTATTTATAATTGATGCTATTTCCTTTGTCGTTTTCTATGGGATCGTGTCTTGGGCGATCACAGAATCCCGTAACTTTGAGGAACATCATTCGGGAAAAGCAACTCAAGGTTGGTTACTCGCGCTACGCGATCGCCATCTCATGGTCTACGTTTTGGTCAATATCCTGTTTACAACCTACCTGGCTCAGGTACAAAGCGCGATGCCCCTGTATTTCACTAACTTCGTGTCAGGAGAAACCTCAAAAGGTGGCTTCTCACCAACGACGATTAGTGCTTTGTTTACCTGGCACATCGCCTTCTCGGCCGTGTGTCAGTTACCTATTGCCCGTGCCCTCAATCGTTTTAGCCGTCCTCGTGCCTTGACTCTTTCCATGTTGCTGTGGGGGGCAGGATTTGTACTGATTTGGTTTACAGGAGTGACTTCAATGGGTCATATTATTTGGGCAATTTTGGCATTAGGAGTTTTAGCGCTGGCAACTGTTGCATATACTCCCTCCGCCTCTGCCTTTGTTGTGGATTTAGCCCCTGAATCCCTCCGAGGTGTTTACCTATCGCTCAACTCCCAATGTTGGGCAGTTGGATATTTTATTGGTCCCCCATTAGGAGGCTGGGTATTAGATCAGTCTGTGGCGATCGCTCATGGCTATTGGCTAGCTGCCGCCGCTAGTACCAGCATCGGCATTCTGATTTTGCAGTACCTCGACCGAATGCTGCGTACTAAGCCACACTAAAGAGAATTGGCATGACCTGCTTCCAGCACTAACCGAGTTTCCTGCGCTGCCGACTTCATCGCTTGTTCCGCACTCATTTGAGCATTAGT
The DNA here is from genome assembly GCA_036703885.1 of Candidatus Sericytochromatia bacterium. GTDB lineage: Bacteria > Cyanobacteriota > Cyanobacteriia > Cyanobacteriales > Coleofasciculaceae > CADCTM01. The sequence goes on along the minus strand of DATNQT010000208.1, from coordinate 6,989 downwards.
TAGCGCCGCACTGAGGTAACGTTGCAAAATATCAGAAACTTGGGCATATTGTGCGATCGGTGGACGTAAGACAGTCGTTTCCACTACTTCTGCTAACTTCGAGTAGTGGGGATATTTCGCAAGAATTTCTGGGTCTTTAAATAACTCTCGTCTACTAGGCACGTACCCTGTCTTTAGAATAAACGGGCGTTGGGCTTGAGTACTGCTGAAGTATTGAATCGCTTTCCAGGCTTCATCAGGATGTTTGGAAGATTTGGCAATTCCTAAGCCCCAACCGCCCAAACAAGCACCACTTTTTCCTCCGGGCGCATGAACCATTGGTTTAATCCCAATTTTGCCCTTAATTTTTGAAGATTCGTCTTCATGTGCCAGGGGCCAAACATAAGGCCAGTTGCGCAAAAATACAGCGTCGCCATTCTGAAACAAGCGGCGAGTTTCTTCTTCCTGGTAAGTCGTGACTCCAGAAGGAGAAATGCCCTTTTGAACCGTGCTTTTGAGAAACTCAACAGCTTTAATTGCCTCAGGTTTATCCAATCCGACTTCTTTGGTGTTGGGGTTTACCCAGAAGCCGCCAAAACCTTCTAAGATTTCCACAAACATTGCTGATAAACCTTCGTATTGACGCCCTTGCCAGAGGTAACCCCAAGTAGCAGCTTTTTTTGCCTGCAAGTCCTGAGAAATTTTTACTAACTCATCAAACGTTTCAGGCGGTTGTACTCCAGCTTGCTCCAGCAAATCTTGGCGATAATACAGCATCCCGGCATCGGAACGAATAGGTATCCGGTACAATTTCCCCTCGTAGCGTCCTGTCTCGACATCTTGGTCAACGAATGCCTTTAATTCTTCATCACTGATTCGGTTGGAGAGATCTAATAGCCATCTAGCTGCGGCAAATTTCGATGCCCAGACTACGTCCATATTAACCAGGTCGTAGGGGGAGTCACCGAGGATAAAGGCAGACGTATAAAGGTTCTCATACAAGTCTGGAGCATTAGGTCCTTCAACGATCTGAATCCGAATACCAGGATTTTCCTGCTCGAAGTTCTTGATCAGTACTTCATCCCACGCTTGAACTTCGGGAGCAAGCATTAAGAGTGTCAGCGTAACGGGTTGCTGTGCTGGTGTAGATGGCATCGCCCCAAACTGGAACACCAACACAAAGGTAAAAAGGATTCCCAAAAGAGATCCCATAGCGATCGCCAATCGTTTTAGGATTGCTCCTGAGTATTGAATACTTCTCATTTTCATCACGAGAACCAATAGAACAGTAATGCCTGAGCCATAATAGGCGATCGTACAACGAGTAAAGTAGCACCAAGACCACCCATACGCCGCCTCCCCACTAATATCCCCTTGCCCTGACATCTATCTTAAATCCGAAACCAGCCTAATACTTTAGATAGATATTCCAGTAAAATAACGCACAACCCGTCAAAACCGAAAAATCACAACCCAATAGCCTCACCAGAACAAACAGGGAACCCAAACACCCATCCGTTACATCCGTTAAAATCCGTTGCCCCATTCATCCCGCAACAATACAAAAACTAACAACTCCCACTCTAAAATTCACTTCATATAAATCTCACTTAAACCTCAATAAACTCAACCCCAAAAAATTACTTCATACAGGTAGTTGTTGCCAATTTCCAACTCTGCCTTAAGAAAGATAATTGCAACCCTATGTCTCCAGATGGACGGTTAAGTTAAGAAGATCTTGATAAATTGCAAGTGATGTAATTTAGGTAATAAATCCTTATGTCAGAAGTTGAAGATGCAATCCTCAAAGCTAAAGACAAGCTGCCTAACGTAACTCCTACTCCTCCATCTCAACAAACACCTCAGTCGAGCGCTCAGGCTCTTAAGCAGCGTCTGGAATGGGGCGAACCAGCGTTTACAGTTCTAGATGTACGCGAGCGCACCGCCTTCAACCAGTCGCGCATTCTAGGTGCAATGACAATGTCAATGGAAGAATTGGTAGATAGAGCTAAGTCAAGCCTTGAGCCAATCCGCGAGATTTATATCTATGGTGAAACAGACGAACAAAGCGCAGAAGCCGCTAATAAACTTCGCGAAGCTGGATTTAATTCAGTATCAGAGTTAAGAGGTGGACTAGCAGGTTGGAAAGCTATTGGTGGTCCTACAGAAGGCACTGCCGAAGTAGGATATGACGCCAGTGCTGCTGAGTACAATGTTAAGGCTCGGTTAGACAAGCACGCAGAAGTTACTTCAAAAAACCCTTAAACGTTTAAAGCAACCTTTAAAACATCATAATTCTTTAATGGGTGTTCTCCATTAAAATACCAAGATAATTGGGGTAATCTTTTGAGATTTACCCCACTTTTGTTAGGTTTTAGTGGTTATAATGTTGAGTTCCGATCGCCCAATTTTTTGAGCCTCTTGACAACAATTAATATAGAGTTGAGTAACTCGATCCTCTACATTCCTTTGCAAAACTTGCTGAAAAACGTGTTCGGCTTGAGGCTTGAGCATATTTTTCTTCTACATAACGAAACCTGCTTTGGCATTTCAATCGCTGCCTGTACTGCATCGTTAGCCGTCTGAGGAAAAAAAAGGCAGTGCCGACGTTCACTCCCAAACAGTTGTAAATAAGTCAAGATTTTTATATAAAAATTTGAAATTCTTAAATTTTACTGTTACATTTGCAGGAGAAGCGACAAAAAATGGTATAAGTTCATGATTAGGCTCGGCACCCCTCGACCTCTGCAAGTACAGTCCCGCGTCTATGACCTGAAGGCACGGCTGGACTGGGGCGAACCCGCTTTGACAATTATTGACGTGCGCGATCGCAGTCAGTTTAACATCAGCCACATTATGGGAGCCGTTCCCATGCCGCCCAACGAACCAGCCAACCGAGTTTTGGACAAATTGGAACTGGGTCGCGACATCTATATTTACGGCGAAACCGACGAAGAGACTGCTACCGCTGCCGCTCAACTTCGTGCAGCTGGTTATCGTAACGTATCTGAACTCAGAGGGGGTGTAGCGGCATGGAAAGCAGTCGGCTTTCCAGTAGAGTCACTGCTAACGACAGCACTTCTCTAGATTTCAAATCAAAGCCTAAAAATCTTCCTCCCCTGAACCCTAACTCTTGGCTCTTAACTCCTAATTTCTAACTTCAGCACTCAGCACTTTCGATCTAGGTCTAATGTTCAAAGATATCTTTGTAGTGCAGTAAATCTAGAGTTACCACTACTTGCAGAGCCTCGAAGCATTGTTGAGCAACTTCCCAACGACCTTCTCGTTCTAGCATCGCCATCAATTTCTGCCGGACACTCAACAGGTAGCGGACATCGTTAGCAGCGTAGCGTAACTGCTCATCTGAGAGGTTAGCCGCATTGCCCCAGTCAGAACTTTGAGAAGTTTTATCCAATTCAACTTGTTCTAACTCTAGGACTAACTCTTTAAGTCCGTGGCGGTTAGTATAGGTGCGGGCTAGCTTACTAGCAATTTTTGTACAAAACAACGGCGTTACTTGGATACCGAGGTTCTGCCGCAACATAGCAACGTCGAAGCGTGCGAAGTGAAACACCTTGAGGACATTAGGGGCTTCCATCAACTGTTTCAAGTTGGGCGCGTCTGTTTGCCCTTTAGCGATGCGGATAGCACTGACTTTGCCGTTTGGGTCACACAACTGTACCAAACATAAGCGATCGCGTTGGTAAATCAATCCCATCGTTTCCGTATCAACGGCAAGCGCCTCCGCTGCTAAATACTGTTGACATAGAGCATCGGGAAGGTCACCATCACAGACTTGAAAATCTTCTAATTCTATAGTCATTGGTCATTGGTTATTGGTCATTGGTCATTGGTTATTGGTTGTTTGTCCGCCAACTAGCAACTAACAACTAATAACCAATGGCAATTTAACGGCGTTTGATGAAGATTTGTGTGAAGTAATATTCACCTTTGGCATTTTTGCTAATGCCAATACCCGTCAGGTTAAAGTCACCTTCCATATTGCGTCGATGACCCGTGCTTTTTATCCAGCCCTCAACCGCTTGTGCATCTGGCTTCGAGTAACCCATGTTGTAGGCAACATTCTCCGCCGCACTGCGATAGGGAATGGACTTAGCGATCGCTTGAACTCGGCTATCAAATCCGTTATGGCTAAAAGGAACCTGACCCTTTGCCATCGCCTCACTGTGATTTCTTGACTGTTGAGCAATCGTTGCATCGAACGTCAGAGGCGGCAAGTTCTTGGACTTGCGGTATTGATTAACCTGTTGGTGAACAGACTGCTCCATAGCCGCAAAAGCACTAGAAGAACTTGACCCTTGAGCGACGGTTGAAGGAGACGCCTGATCATACGGCGCTGGCATAGGTTTCATTTGCAGAGGTTGACTGATATTACCCAGAACCTCAGAAGAGGAACCGCAGCTGCTCAGTCCGCCAGCAATGACAAGCACTCCAAAGATAATTTTTGTCAAACGTTTTTGCATCATGAAAAGAAATTAATGATTGAGGAGGTGATTAAAAAAGGGAATGCCCTAGTACTTAGTCCCCAATCTCTAGTTGCTAGTTCCCCGCCTCTAAATTAAGGAACTTAGAAACCGTCTGGACATCCTTATCACCGCGACCGGAACAGTTAATTACAATTCGGGGGCTACCACTGAGTTGAGGACACAGTGTTTCTAGATAAGCGATCGCATGAGCCGTTTCCAGCGCGGGGATAATTCCCTCTAACTCAGACAACTGTCGCAAAGCATCAACTGCCTCTTGGTCAGTCACGCTGTAATACTCAGCCCGACCGCTATCCTTCAAATAGCTATGCTCAGGACCAACACCAGGGTAGTCCAAACCTGCACTAATCGAGTAAGGCTCCACCACTTGACCCTCCCCATCTTGCAGCAAGTAGCTCATTGCCCCATGCAAAACCCCTGGACGACCTCTGGTTAGGGTTGCCGCGTGTTTCTCAGAATCCACACCTTCCCCTGCCGCTTCGATGCCAATCAGCCGCACGCTGGGTTCTTTAACAAACTCATGAAACAAACCCATTGCATTCGAGCCACCACCGACACAAGCTAAAAGAATATCCGGCAAGCCGCCCCACTTTTGTTGGCATTGAGCGCGAGTTTCTTGACCGATAATCGCCTGGAAGTCGCGTACCATCATCGGGTAAGGATGGGGTCCTGCTACTGAACCCAGAATGTAGTGAGTGGTTTCTACATTCGTCACCCAGTCTCGAATCGCTTCCGATGTCGCATCCTTAAGGGTTCCCGTGCCAGCGGCTACGGGTTGTACCGTCGCCCCCATCAGCCGCATCCGGAACACGTTCAGAGCTTGCCGCTCCATATCGTGGACGCCCATATAGACAATGCATTCCAGTCCGAACCGCGCACACACCGTTGCCGTTGCCACGCCATGCTGACCCGCACCCGTTTCAGCAATAATCCGGCGCTTGCCCATCCGCTTCGCCAGCAACACCTGAGCCAAAGCATTATTGATTTTGTGTGCCCCAGTATGATTTAAATCTTCCCGTTTCAGATAAATCTGGGCACCGCTACCATCAGCCTTTGCATAGTGCGATGTCAAGCGTTCGGCAAAGTACAGAGGGCTAGGGCGTCCCACATAGTCTTGCAGTAGCTGTTGCAGTTCTTTCTGGTAGTCCGGGTCATTGCAATATTGCCCAAACGCTTGCTCTAGCTCCGAGAGAGCAGGCATCAATGTTTCCGGCACATACTTACCGCCAAACTTGCCAAAGCGCCCCAAGGCATCGGGTTGCTGGGTTGTGGCATCGGCTTGGGAACTACGAGGAAGGGGAGTAGTGGTCACAGCACGCTGAAAATACGGGACAGACTTTATTATAAATCCCAGGCTGTAAGGCGATCGCTCGTCTTGAAACTTGAAAATACTGGGAGGATGAGGACAGGGAGGAGATTTTCAGTATTCCTTAACTCCCTAAAAAACAAAAAACGGTAATCACTGGCTTAATTGCCAATGCTACAGATGGTAATCAGACTAATTTTTTTCTGGGGGCTATCATCCAAAACAATTAATCGAGACAATACAGATAAGACTTAGATTTGTTGATTTCAGTTAAATAACTATGTCCATTACAGGTGCTCTAACAGACTTTTCTTTACCAGAAATTTTCCAGTTTCTTGAAAAAGGACACAAAACTGGCTTGCTAACACTTCGTACCTTACCAGAATCCCAAACGATGTCGCCGTTAACTTTTTATATTTGGGTAAATCGCGGCAGCTTTGTGGCAGCATCTAACCAGTTAAATCATCAAGGTTTAGTCAGACTAATTCCTCAATATCCGTGGGTCAGCGATCGCGTGGTCACAAAGCTTGCTCAGTTTTGCCCACCTAATACACCTTTTGGTTTGTACCTGAGAGATCAAGGGGTTCTGCAAGTTGAACAACTAGAACATTTATTCCAGGTTCAAATAGGACAACAACTGTGTGCTTTGATTCAACTAAATGATGCGATGTTTAGCTTCAATCAAAATGCACCAATTCCCAGGCAAGAAATGACAGGTTACAGTGTACCAGCAGGATTCTTAGAGCTGATATTACAAAAGCTGATTTGGCTGCAAAAACTTTTTGAGGCAAGAAAGCTACAGCGAGAAGAAAGCGAATTACAGAGTGATTCTAAAAGCTTTTGTACTCAACTTAGCTGGATTCTCGATATTGCCTTTTTCCACTCTCTCAAGTTCTCCTTGTTTGACACAAACACTACGGTGGCTAAACTCTCTCAAGTCCTCGATTGGTGCGATCGCCCTTACGACTTGCCCAAACCTATCTGCTCTGAAGCTTTGTCTTGTTCGCGGTAGTAAACCTCAACTATACAGTATTATTTATTGCCACCAAAACTACAATGCACTAGTCTCAGCTAAAGTGCAGTTGCCTCCCACTCAAGTTAATCCATCATCGCTTGACGCCTGTGAAATCAAGTCCATCTTTTCTACAAGTTTTTCAAAGCCGCAAAATGGCGGCTCTTTTATTTCTAGGCTTCGCATC
>DATNQT010000207.1:0-8167 GCA_036703885.1 Candidatus Sericytochromatia bacterium | reverse complement strand
GGATGCGTTCAACAAGCTCCTGTGCTAACCCCTGACGCTGGACAAAGATGTTTTCCAACACTTCCGGAGACATTAGCCTGGGCGTGTAGCGAGAGAGGAAATTTACTTTCACTGATAAATGTACGTTGACTTAGACGTACTTATTTAAAAAATACGATGGTTCCCATTGTACATTTTATTGAAGTCGTGTTATCGTTGCCCTATAAGCAGTTGAACCCCCCTAGGTGGCACTAGAGAGGTTCGCAATTGTTTATAACTTCCGAGTTCCTGGCTGACACCAATGACGTTCTCGGTTTGTTAATTTAGTTGTTCTTTTTTCCCGGTCTATAACGACCAAGGAGTTCTTATGTCTGATCGTAACACAGACCAAGTTATTCTCATCACGCCGAATCCTACAGATACCCCACCTGGAGGAGACGGTTTAATTCCAAAACAACTCGCTGATGGAGGAGTTGCCTTCGTGGTAATTATCGGGATGACTTACTTCACCCAAAAGCTGTTGAAGTCGGTTGTTGAAGTGATTAAAGTCAACAAAAAGGGCAAGTAAGACCAATTTCTTGTCTATGGGACTTACGCAAATTGATTTTTGAAGCGCCATTTGTAGGGGCGCACTGCCGTGCGCCCTTACTATAGGTAGTGTTCGTGCGTAAGTCCTGGTCTATTATCCTAACTTTGTAGAGACGTTCCGGCGGAACGTCTCTACGACTTTATAGGGCTACTTTTGCACATCTTTCGTTGTCAGCATTTTTATTTTTGTATAAAAAAATACTTGCCCATACTTAGAAGTGTTGCTACAATAGCACTGTTGCAACAGTAACAGAGTCAAGAGCCAGCCTGATACTTTGGACGGTGACGGGCTGGCTCTGCTCCAACTAACGCAGGAGTCAAATTTATTATGACTGACAAAACCTATCTCAAGCCTTGGGCGGTTGCTCGTCTACGCCCTAATTTGCAATGGATAATTATCGCTCGATATCGATCGCGTTCAGATGCTGACGGACATATTCTGTTATTACGTCAGCGAGTCCCCAATATTCAGTTTAAGGTTGTGTTCGATTTAGGCGATCGCACAGACTTCTGAAGCGGATGGGCTGATAAGCTACGCTAAAGATGGATGCAAAGAACTTTTTGCCCACTTGAGCTGCAAAAAGATAGCAGCTAATTGAGACTAAATGGGTGAGTTCAGGCGATTATCGAGAATGATAATCCCAGAGGGGGTTTGGCGCGGTATACCTCGCCAAACCAATAAGAAATACCATAAATCTACTCGTTATTTTATAAAAATAATAGTTTTTGTAGTTTCTTTAAGAATTCTTCAGGAAAATCTAAACAGGGTAAATCATAATTGAAAGAAATATGGCATCTACCACAGGACGTAAAACTATGTAATTCTTATGCAGCCTCACTCTGGTTCCGATGCCTTATATAACCTAGAGCGTGTCATCGACTATCATCCCCTTACGACTCATCTTGACACGTCGATAGTAGATGTCATTGCTTTATTGGGTAAAGGACGAAAAACTTGTGACTTGTCTAGCTCCAGATTAATTGCGATCGCAGATAACCAGTCTATAGCCCCTACTACGCCAACGCAGGCATCGAGGGGAAGTTTTACTAGTGCAACGCCAGCTAGCTATATCTTAGTTAGGGAAGGCGATCGCTTAGTAGGAATACTAACGGCACAAGATATTGTTCGCTTAATCATTTCACAAGTAAATCTGGAAAAGATCAAGATCGCTGAGGTCATGAGGCGATCGCCAATCACCCTCACTCAATCTGATTACTGCAATCTTTTCACAGTATTATCGCTTTTCCATCAACATCAAATTTATCACCTACCTGTTTTAGACCCTGATGGTCAACTAGTAGGTGTAATCACAGCTGACAGCATTTGCAAAGGGCTACCCGAACTCAATTTCCTCAAGTCGCAAAGCGTATCAGCGGCGATGACAACTAGAGTTATTCAGGCTCCAGTGACTACCTCGATCGCCAGCCTTGCCGCCCTGATGGTAAGCCATCGGGTAAGTTATGTGGTACTGACGGAAGAGGGGGAGCAAGGGGGACAAGGGGGACAAGGAGGACAAGGAGGAGTTTCAACGCAGTACTCTCCCGATCTCGCCATCTCGCCATATCCCCAATCCTCAACTCCAGTAGGAATTATTACAGAACGCGACTTCGTCCAGCTCGTGCAGTTGTCTTTGCTAGGACTTGACTTGTCTAAAGCTCAGGCAGACATGGTGATAAGGACGCCGTTATTTTGCTTGAGTTCGGACGAGTCCTTGTGGAGCGCAAATCAGCAAATGCTCTACCCGTGGCAGGTGCAACACTTGCTAGTATCTGGACGGGAAGAAAACTGGCTAGGAGTTTTCAGTCAAGAGGATTTATTGCGATCGCTCGATCCAATACAAATGCTTTGCGTTATCGAAACCTTACAGCAAACAATCGAGGAGCAAAAGGCAGAACTAACCCAGCTCAATCCACAATTGCAGAGTCAGTCATGCCGAGCAGAAACAACCGTTAACGGACATCGGACAACGAATCTGCAATCTAACGAACTTCCGTCATGGGATGAACTAGAAGCTGGGTCAGTTGAAAATAGACCTCTTGTACAAATACAGAACACAAGTGAGGATATTAGCGATCGCAAGCGAATTGAGAAAGCGCTTCAAGAAGCAAAAGAACGCCTTGATTTAGTGACTCACGCTTCCCAAGATGGCTTCTGGGACTGGAATTTACAGACTGAAGAAATCTACTACTCTCCGCGTTGGAAGGAGATGCTCGGTTACCTTGACTACGAACTCCCCAACGAATTGTTGTCTTGGGAAAAAGTCATCTTTGAAGAAGATCGCATTGCTACCCTAAAACTCATTGAGGATTATAATTGCGGCAAAGCGTCCCGCTTCATGGTTACACAACGCTTCCACCATAAAAATGGCTCTATTGTCTATATCCTTTCCCGCGCCACTCACCTAAAAGACGCTAACGGACAGGTTTTCCGCATGGTGGGCGCTCATACCGATATTACCGAGCTGGTCAATGCACAGCAAGCCTTACGAGAAAATGAACAGTTCCTACGCAGTATCTACGATGGGGTGGAGAAGTCCATCTTTGTCGTTGATGTTCTGGAAAACGGGGAATTTCGCTATGTAGGGATGAATGCAGCTCACGAACATTTAACAGGGATTCGAGTTGAGGAGCTTTCTGGTAAGACCCCTCAAGAAGTTCTGCCTCCGACAGTCGCACCTGCAGTGTGTTCGCGCTATCGCTCCTGTGTTGAGGCTGGGGTAACGATTTCCTACGAAGAATGTTTGCCTTTCAAAGGGGCGGAGACGTGGTGGCTAACCAGCTTGACCCCTTTGCGAGACTCGTGCGATCGCATCTATCGCTTGATCGGTACAAGTACCGACATTACAAAGCGCAAAGCCGCAGAAGTTGCGCTCCAGCAGCAAGCACAGCGAGAACGTTTAATCAGAGCGATCGCCCTGAGAATTCGTCAGTCTTTAGAGCTTAATGAGATTCTTACTACCACAGTTACGGAAGTACGCCAGTTTCTCGAAACTGACCGAGTTTTGATTTACCGCTTCAATCCCGATTGGAGTGGAATTGTTGCCGTGGAGTCCGTCAGTTCTGACTGGATTAGCGTTTTAGGAAGCACCATCTACGACCCCTGTTTTGGCAAATCTTACACCGAGCAATACCGACAAGGTCGCATCGGGCTGATCGAAAATATCTATACGGCTGGTTTGACGCCCTGTTATGTTGACTTCTTAGCTCAGTTCCAGGTAATGGGTAGTCTTACCGTGCCGATTCTGCAAGGAGATAAGCTATGGGGACTGCTGCTTGCCCATCACTGTCGCGAACCTCGGCAATGGCAGGAATCCGCGATCAGTTTGCTGCAACAATTGGCAACCCAAGTTGCGATCGCCGTTCAGCAGTCGGAACTCTATCAGCAGCTTCAGGGCGAACTTGCCGAGCGCAAGCGAGCGGAAGAAGGACTTAGATCCAGTCAGGCAGCTCTACAACGGCAAGTCAATCGTGCCCTGTTGCTCAAGCAAATTACCCAAGAAATCCGTCAGAGCCTAGACACCAGGCAAATTTTTCAAACTACGGCGACTCAAATTGGTCAGGCATTTCAAGTTAACCGCTGTGTTATTCATACCTACGTTGGGGGCGTGACGCCGCAAATTCCTTTTGTCGCTGAATATTTAGAACCCGGCTATGAATCAATCCTGGACTTATCCATCCCTGTGATGGGAAATCCTCATATTGAACGACTGTTAAGCTCAGATTCAGCGATCGCTTCTCCTAACGTCTACACAGACCCACTACTGCAAGCGGCTGCCCCAATTTGTCAGGAAATCGAGCTGAAATCAATGCTGGCGATTCGCACCTCCTACCAAGGAGAAGCCAATGGAGTCATTTGCTTACATCAGTGCGACTCCTTGCGCTACTGGACAACCGATGAAATAGAACTGCTAGAGGCACTCGCCGCTCAGGTGGGAATTGCTCTTGCCCAAGCTCGTCTTTTAGAGCAAGAAAAGCGCCAACGTGAACAACTGACTGAACAAAATATCGCCCTAGAAAAAGCCAAACAGGCAGCAGAGGCAGCCAACCGAGCTAAGGGTGAATTTCTGGCAACCATGAGCCACGAAATCCGCACTCCCATGAACGCCGTAATTGGCATGACCGGACTGCTGCTTGACACTGACCTCAAACCTCAACAAAGCAGCTTTGTTGAAACGATTCGCAATAGTGGTGAGGCACTCCTTACCATCATTAACGACATTCTTGACTTCTCCAAAATCGAGTCAGGCAAGCTGGAACTTGAGGAACAACCCTTTAAGCTACGCACCTGCATTGAGGAGAGCCTCGACCTGCTCGCGCCTAAAGCCGCAGAAAAGGGTTTAGAGCTGGCTTACTTAATTGAGCCGCAAACTCCTAATACTATTGTGGGAGACGTGACCCGACTGCGCCAGATTTTGGTTAATCTCCTGAGTAATGCCGTCAAGTTTACCCAAGCCGGAGAAGTCACGGTTTCAGTAAAAGCCAAAGGTGTAGGAGGTAAGGTATGGAGTGTTAACGCGGATGCTTCCCCATCTTCCATGCTGGCTAAAGCTCCAATTCAGACGCCACACCCTTGTTACGAAATTCAATTCGCCGTTAAGGATACGGGTATCGGTATCCCATCTGACCGTTTAGACCGCCTATTCAAACCCTTTAGCCAGGTTGATTCCTCTACTACTCGCAACTATGGCGGTACTGGGTTAGGTTTGGTGATCTCTCAACGGTTGAGCGAAATGATGGGCGGCAGAATTTGGGTCGAAAGTGAAGTAGGCAAAGGCTCCACCTTTTACTTCAGTGTCCTCACCCAAGCTGTGCAGAGCATCTCCCAGATTAATCTTGATGTCAAGCAACCCCAACTAGCGGGCAAGCGGCTGCTGATTGTGGATGATAATGCTACCAATCGCCAAATTTTGACGTTGCAGGGTCAGTCTTGGGGAATGATCACTCAGGAAGCTCAGTCTGGCTCCGAGGTCTTGGATTGGCTGCGTCAGGGAGAGCATTTTGACCTTGTGATTCTGGATATGCATATGCCACAGATGGATGGGCTTACCCTAGCAGCAGAAATCCGCCGTTTAGATAGCTGCCAGCAGTTGCCCTTGGTGATGCTAACTTCTATCGGCAAACCAGAAACCAGAGACGAAATTGTCAAGGCCAACTTTGCTGCCTTCCTCAACAAACCAATTAAGCAATCCCACCTCTATGATGTCTTAATTGGGGTGATGGTCGGACAGCCTATCAAAGTTCGACCTATCTGTTCTATCTCTTCACAAATTGACGCTAACTTAGCCGAACGCTTGCCTCTAAAGATTCTGCTAGCCGAAGACAACGTAGTGAACCAGCAGGTGGGACTGCACCTATTGCAACGGATGGGCTATCGGGCGGATGTGGCAGGTAATGGTCTAGAGGTACTAGAATCGCTGCGCCGCCAATCCTATGACGTGGTATTGATGGACGTACAGATGCCGGAGATGGATGGTTTTGCAACCACGCAGCGCATCTACCAAGAGTTGTCGCCTGTTCTGCGACCTCGGATTATTGCGATGACGGCGAATGCGATGCAGGGAGATAGAGAGATATGCCTGGAGGCAGGCATGGACGACTACATCAGTAAGCCAATTCGTTTAGAGGAACTCAGTTGTGCTTTGAGCAAGTGTCAGATTCTTCAAGTCACTCCAGCACCTGTAGAGACGACTGAGCAGACACCAGTGCTTGACGCTGCTACTTTTCAAGTACTACAGGAAATGGTCAGCCAAGATGATGTCCTAGCAAAGGTAATCGATTCCTATCTAGAAGAAGCACCTCAGCAGTTGGAAACGATTTGTCAGGCAACAGATAAGTTGCTGATGTATGAAGAAATGCCAATCCTTGAGAGGGCGGATGTAGCTGAAGAGGCAGTGGCAAAGGTGCAATGGGCTGCCCACTCTCTTAAGTCAACTAGTGCGATGCTAGGTGCGACGAGTCTTGCTCAACTTTGCTCGGAGTTAGAAGCGATGAACCTATCAACAGACTCGGCTAGCGACCCTAAGGATATCCTGGCAGTGATAATCGCCAAGGTATCGAGCGTAAAAACTGAGTATGAAAAGGTGAAGAGTGCTTTGCTGCAAAAACTTCAGCAATTAAAATCAACTTAGCCCTCATCCCCCAGCCCCTTCTCCTATTGGGAGAAGGGGAGCAAGACTTCATGCGTCCCTCTCCCCGTGGACTCCCTATTTTCATAGAACTAAGAAAGAGAAAGCCTCAGGCAACGAGGAGGTATCAGTTCTTTATTGCCTGAGGTGAACAAACCTATTGAATACAGTTAGGACACTAATGTTATACAGCGTAATACGAAATTAGTAAATTAACACATCAAGGTAATAAAGATATATAGGTTAATACCCCCTATCGCTATCTAGGGTAAGCTGGAATGCCTGTAACTTGGCAAATTAAGAATATATTAAGTGTTTTTACGATGCGATCGCCAATAGTATTACTTAATAAATCGCTCAAACACCGCTCAGTAGGCATACGCACCTCTACTGAAAAATCTAGCTGAGTAATACAAGTATGCGGAATTTACGGAAACGCCATTTACTCCTTTGAAGAACAAAATCATCGCACTAGGACTACTGTGCAGTAGATATAGCAAAGTGCTGAGTGCTGAGTGACTTCGGCGTGACCCTTCGACAAGCTCAGGGCGGAGACGCGGCAACTGAGCCTGTCGAAGTTCAGTCGAACGCTGAGTGCAGTTCGACAAGCTCACTGTGAACTGAGTACTCGCCACAGTCTATAAAAGGGTTTTAGGCGCTCATCCCGTCCTAACCTAAATGGCGACTGCTATACAGACTAACGTAGTCCTAGAACAGCATTGCGATCGCATCTACTGTCGCTCGACTCAATACAACTACATAGAAGTGACGGTGTTTCATGATGATTCAAAAACCTGCTCGCGAAGCCCCCGCTAGTTCCCCCTTAGAAAATGAAACGAATGCCTCCCATCCGGCAGTGTATGACGAGCCTGTGCTTGCAGTTGGAAACATCCAAGGCAACATCCTAGGAGGGTTCAACAAAGATTTTCAAACACTTCTGTTCCTCAAAATCGTTAATGTCACGGACTTTCAAGCTTGGCTGTATTCACTCATCCCCTTCATTGCCACAGCAGAGGAAGTTCTTGCCTTCAACCGCTTGTTTAAAGAAATCCGCAAGCGGCGTGGTGAGTCTCGCACCGTTCAAGCGACCTGGATTAATATTGCTTTCTCCTTCAACGCTCTCAATCAGCTAAAAGAGGATGCAGCTAACTTTACGGATGAAGCCTTTAAGGAAGGACTAGCTGCGCGATCGCATGACTTGGGCGATCCAATCGATCTGGACGCTGAAGGCAACAAACACAATTGGGTTGTCGGGGGTCCAAACAATGAGGCAGACGTTGTACTAATTATTGCCAGCGACGATCGCAGCGACCTGTTTGCCGAAGTTGCCCGACTTGAAGAAAGCATCTACGCCGCCAGAACTGCCGATGGTAAGCCGGGACGCAGTGGCGTTCAGGTAATCTATAAGCAGCACGGTGTGGTCTTACCCCCACCCCTCAAGGGACATGAACACTTCGGATTTCTAGATGGAGTCT
>DATNQT010000206.1:0-11840 GCA_036703885.1 Candidatus Sericytochromatia bacterium | reverse complement strand
TGGCTTGGAGGTAACTTCGTAACCAGCCAGGTATTGAGCCGTCCCTACAGCACGGTAAGTAAGCTGCAAGCGGATACACAACAAGAGGTGCAACTGTCAGTCACTGTGCTAGTTATCAAAGCTGAAATTGAAAGGAGTGAGGGGGTTACTCAAGTTGAAGTTAAGACGGCAGACCCCCAACTCAAAAAGCTGGAATTCGAGTTTCCGGTTACACAAGTCAGCCAACTGGAAACAGCGATCGCTCAAAAACTCGGACTGTCTCGTGAAGATGTCAAGAAGCTAGTGCGATATCAGGTGAAAAACTGAAAGTTTTCTTACAGATAAGCCTACTAAGTAAGCATCAATAACATAGACAGTGACCGGATTAGCTGGGTTAGCTGGGCGTAAGATGACTGTAGGAGAGCTAACCCAGGTGAGTAAGACATAAGCCAGTATTGCCAAAATAAATAGTGCAATGCGGCGTGAAAGAGTCACGGCTCATGGTACTTGGAGAAATTTAACATTATCCTCTGTTATTTTTTGAGGAATTGGACGGCTTTGCACCCAGCCAAAAAGAGCGGCGGCACCGACTAGGGTTAGGATAATAATTCCGACCAATTGAAGCATAATACTGTAACGCATAAACCTCCTAGTTTGAGATAAATTTATTTAAGGTTTTTCCTGTTCAGCTTGCATTTTCAAAGCCTGGTTCATCTCTTCAAAGCCTTGCTTTGTCTCATAATCCAGTTTGTCGGCAAATAGTGGAACCAGCGAACCTTGGAAAATTTCCCTTTGTACAAAACGCACGCAATTTTCGCCTAAGGGTTCGATGATGAAGATATGCTCGCCATCAAAGAGTCCTGGCATGATAAAATGCCCCAGCCAACGCAACTCGCGGTTTGGTTCAGATTTGAGAATCGTCGCTCGAAATGTCATAGCCTCTGCACCCGAAGGCTGTAGATAAACTTTGAGTCGTTCCCCTTCTTTAAGTTGTCCAATGACTCGACGGATAAACGGATTCCACTTGGGAAAGCTGGTAAAGTCGGTAAGTAGTTTCCATACCCGTTCATCCGATGCTTGAATTTCAATTTCAGAGTGAAGTTCTTTCATTACTGTTTGACCGTTTTCAACGAATTGCATTGAGTTAAACAAGGTTGAAGTGTTCCATGTGAACGTTGGTAACGGGTACTCCCAAGTCATGCAAAGCAGCTTCCACTTGCTCCATCATTTTTGGGGCGGCACAGATGAAGTAATTACGGGTGGCTCGATGGATGGGGATGTAGCGTTCTAGGAGTTCCTTGTCAACGTAACCTGTTTCCCCTGACCAATCTTCCGGTGGTTTTCTCAAAACGTGGATAATGGTGAGGTCTATTTGGTCTTTGACGGTGTCAAGTTCTTCGCGAAAGGTTACGTCTTCCCAAGATTTACTAGCGTAGATGAGAAGGAACGGACGGTCATCTTTGCGATCGCAAGCAGTAACGAGCATACTCATCATGGGAGTGATGCCAATACCGCCAGCAATCAGGACAAATCCTGCCGAATCCCAATAGCGATCTGTGGTAAACACGCCATAGGGTCCATCGAGGAAGGCTTTAGTGCCGGGTTTCACGTCCTTGATAGTGTTCGTGAAATCCCCCAAAGCCTTGATACTAAACTCCAAGCGTTCCGGAGAATCGCCACTTGATGACATGGAAAAGGGGTGTTCTCGCATCCGAAAAGGGGAAATGTCGAGGGTAATCCAGGCAAATTGACCGGGTTGAAACCGCATTCCTTCATATACAATCGGTCGCAATGCCAACGTCCATACGTTACCTCGCTGGGGAATCACCTCTTCTACGAGGTAGGGCTTTTTGAGCATAAACCAAGGCTTGACGAGGCGGACGTAAATGAGAAGCCAGAGTGCGGTAAGCGCGATCGCACTCCAGAGAACCCCCTTCCAAAACAGTCCCAGGTAGTTGCTAACCCCCAAAGCGTGTGCCAAACCCAAGGCAATTGCACACACGGCAAAAATGCCATGAGCGGTACGCCAAGGCTCATAAGGAATGTTAAGCTGCTTGCGCCAGATGGAGGTGACGACGAGCAATATCAGCGCTAACGTCCCCAAGACTGCAAATCTAGCCCTCCAAGGGGCTTCTAAGAAATTCAACAGTTGCAGCGTCTCAGGCTCAGTCACAAACAAAATCAAGGGATGAATCAGGATGAAACTGAAAGCTACTAAAGAGATGTAGCGGTGAAACTGAAGGATGATATCAACTCCATAGGAGGCTTCGATGCGATTAATCCGAGCGGTCAACGCAAACTGAAGCGCCATCATTGCCAAACCAATGAAACCGAGAGCAACGGAGAACTCAGTCCAGAAACTCCTACCTTCAGGTACGTGGTGCAAGAGCAGAACAAGCAGGGGTAAAAGCGTAATGAAAAGATACGTCCCGATCCAAAACGCTGCTACTGCTACTGGGCTTCTCATCAATAGACTTTGCATAAGAAACCCCCTCCTATGTCCCCTGGTTTAGTGAAAGTTGAGAGCGCCTGTTAACTTCATTCCAATTCACAACATTCCACCAGTTACTCACATACTCAGCACGACGATTTTGGTATTTGAGGTAGTAAGCATGTTCCCATACGTCATTGCCCATAATCGGATAAAACTCTTCCATAATTGGGTTATCCTGATTCGGTGTGGTTGTAATTTGAAGTTGACCTTGCTTGTTACGGACTAACCAAACCCAACCACTGCCAAAACGGTCACCACCTGCTTCGTTAAATTGCTGTTTAAATTGCTCGAAACTGCCGAATGTTTTGTTGATTTCCTCAGCGAGAGAACCCGTTGGCTGACCGCCCCCCTGAGGACTCATAATTTGCCAGAACATGGTGTGGTTGAGGTGACCGCCAGCATTGTTGCGTACTGTTGTGCGAATCTCTTCAGGTACACTGTTCAAATCTTGTAGGAGCGATTCAACACTTCTGTTTTGCAAATTGGGAGACTTTTGCAACGCTTCGTTTAAATTTTTGACGTAAGTTGCGTGGTGGTTATCGTGATGCAATCTCATCGTTTGAGCATCAATATGTGGCTCTAGCGCCGCATAGTCGTAGGGCAATGGCGGTAGCTGAGCAGGTGTTGCAGTACCCTGAGCTACAAGTGTAGTAGCAGTAGGCGTAACAGCGGTGGGTGATGACTGTACTTGCGGCGTTGCTTGACAAGAGATTAGCAAAAATAAAAAAGCCATCCCCAAGAAAAGGAAACGTATTTGTCGTTGTAAAACTTTTTTCATAGGCGTTGACCTCAAGAGCAATATTTAAACCTCTAAATGAAGTGCGACGATGTACAGAACTGCTATTAGAGTTCAAGCAAATTTATCGCTCACATCACCAGAGTTTCCCTCTGTTTTCAGCATGATAAATAAATGTGACTAGAATGTGATAAGCAAGTCAAGAGTCGAAAATTTAAACCCCATCGATAAATCTAATAACTCCTTGATATCGCTTTACAAGTGGTATGAATTACCCTCAATTACTCTCTTCATCATCAGCAGTTAGACGTTTGTAGTCTGCGGCGGCATTGATGACCAGCCACGCCGAAAAACTGGCTCCTACAGTTGTCACAAAAGCACTGCTAGCGAGCATAACTCCAATTAAATCAAACGCTCTAGTGTCTTAGAGTTGCTCCCTCTTATAAACACGTCCAGATAAATCAACAATCAGACTTATGCAGATTGTTGTTAAAAAACATCCTCAGTTAGGTCAAAATTTGTTGAAGTATTCAAGCTATTTCCCCAGAAAACTCAGATCCTCTAAGAGTGCGATCGCAAAACAAAGCCGCTGGTGATTGTCAGAAATTCCCGCAATGCCATCTTCTCCCCAGCGATAGGCACGGGAACGTGCATATTCGTGGGGAAAATAGTCCCAGACGGTTCCATATTTGCTGTAATCTTCGCGTACCGTTACCCACTGCCGTTCGCTCAAGTACGAACCCCACCGACGCCAATGGGTTTGACGAGTGCGTGCTTCCTCTAGTCGCATCTCTTCTGCTGTCATTTTTCCCTCCAGTATCAAGCTGACCAAGGTTCACTAAAGTCGTGGTAAAGCGTTAATCCACCATCGATAAATAGAGTTTGCCCAGTGATATAAGCCGCTTCCTCTGATGCCAAAAATGCCACAGCCGCCGCCATTTCTTCTGCGGTTCCTGTGCGACCCATTGGAATGTGACTTTCTACGTTTGCCTTTTCTTCAGGGTCATGAATCCAGGCTTGATTGATGCGGGTAATCGTTGCCCCAGGAGCTATCGCATTAACTCGAATTCCTTTGCCTGCGTATTCTAATGCGAGAGTTTTTGTCAGGTTTCCAATCCCTCCCTTACTGATGGAATAGCTCAGATAGTAAGGTCTGGGAATAATTTCATGAACGCTGGAAATGTTGATAATTATGCCCTTATTGTCACGGTTTAAGAAATGCTTAATTGCTTCACGGGCGCAGAGGTATGCTCCTCTAAGATTTACAGCAAGTACTCGGTCAAATTCTTCAATTTTGATTTCATGAGCCGCACCCTCGATTTGAATTCCTGCATTGTTGACTAGAATATCGACGCCACCGAACTCTTCAACGATGGTGCTTATCATCTCAATGACATCATCTTCTTTAGAAACATCTGCCTGAACTAGCAAGTCTTTGACACCGCAGTCGCGAATTTCCCCACACGCTTTGTCCAGCATTTCTAATGTGTCTGCGGCATCGTCGGGACTTTTGCGATAGTTGATAGCAACGTTAACGCCTTCTTGAGCTAAACGGACAGCGATCGCTTGTCCAATTCCAGAAGTTGCTCCAGTCACTAGAGCATTTTTACCTTTTAGACCTTTCATATCGTTTAATGGGTTTGTAAGTTGTCAGTCAATGAAGCCTGATTTTGTAGTGTCTCAGCCTCTAGGTTAATTGCCAAACTAGATTTTTTATCTGTAGATTAGACAACGGTTATAATTAAAGATTTCCTAGTAAGTTAAAAAGTAAAGAATTAATAACACTCAGGGCAATAGCTCCAATCAAAGCACTCCAAAAGCCCCAACGTAACCGAAATCCAGGTACTATAAGAGCTGCCAGTCCAAAGACTGTTGCATTGACAATGAAGGCAAATAAGCCAAAAGTCAGAATAATGAGTGGAAAGGTGAAGAAATTCAATATCGGTCGGAGAATGGCATTCAAAATGCCAAAAACTAATGCAGAAATTGCGGCTTTGCCAAAACTATCAATTTCCACTCCAATTGGCAGTCTGGAAATAATCAAAAAACTGACAGTGGTCACTAGCCAAGTAATGAGAAGCCCAGTCATGACAAGAACTCCTTAAGTCACATTATTCCTCTCCATCTGTTTTGATTATTGGGAATAAATGTGATTAGAAAGTGACAAGATGCTACCCTTGTCAAGGATGCCCCCCTTTCTAAGGGGCGTGACGTGCCTGTTTGGCAATTACCACTAAAATCCTTTCAACTTGTTCTCGCCCCAATCTGCAAGGCTTGGGTGCTTTAACATGCACCCGATCAATTCTGGACATGGGGTTGGCTCGAATCAGTAGAAAGACGATCGCATCTTCCTAATGGAGGAGGAAGCGGTTTCAATCTGAGTCAATAACTCTATCAATAGTCAGATTTAAAATTAGTAAATCGGTATAACTTCTCGAAATCACTTTCTCGTCACATTTGCTTTCGACACTAAAAAAAGAAGGGGCGCGAACAGCCAATAGAACAGCAATAGAGATAGAACTCTTTCGATTCTTTAGAGACCATTGCCCTTGAAAATTTCGCGATTCTTTAAGTTTTGATACACAGTTTACTAAGGATTAACTATGAATACCATTTTTTTCAGACGGACTGCTTTTTTACTAAGCCTCGCTACTGTGACCGTTGTTTCGAGTGGGCTTAAAGCTCAAGCTCAGACCACCGACTTCACCGCTGCTAATGTAAAAACAGAGCAAACTCTAGACACTACAGCTCCAATGTCTTCTTCTGCTCCGATGCCTGAGTCCTCAGCTTCCCAAATTCCAGAAATTACCTCTAAAACTACAGATACTGTAGTAGCTCAAGCTAGGGGAACTACTCCGCCGCTGAGAGCTACTCGCTCTGGACCAAGCTATATCGGAGTTGGCAGTAACATTGGTTTTCGTGGCGATACTCGATTAAGCCAAGGTAGTGCTAATGTCTTTAGCAAAGTCGGACTGACAAACACCTTGTCTGCCAGACCCTCTGCTTTAGTTGGTAGCAATGCAGCCTTTCTGCTGCCAGTAACTGTAGACTTTGCACCAAGGCAAACTCTTGGATTGAGGGCGGCTCCTTATGTTGGAGGCGGCGTGGCGATTTCAACAGCCAGAGATAGCACTATCGGTCCACTGCTGACTGGTGGTGTAGACGTGCCTGTATCACGTCGAGTTACGGCAACTGCTGGCGTGAATGTCGGTTTTATCGATCGCACTGATGTAGGGCTGTTATTAGGAGTTGGCTACAACTACTAAGGATACTAGAGTTGGATTGTTTCAACTTTAGTATCTGAAGTCTTACAAACAATTGCAGGGAAGCAGAGAGGTATGACAGCCGGATAGAAAACTACATCCAGATTATTAGAATCTAATCTCTTTCCTGCTCCTGACATCATTAATTATGCCGTTAATCTCGCCATTTTTATCGGCACAATCAGAACTGTCTTTAATTTAAATATATTTTGATTAAATCAATCACCAAGGAATAAATATAGCAATTCTAATCTTATTGAAATCCGCCCCATTTTTTACTTAGAGGTAAATAAAATGTACTTTGATAAATTTGTAAAACAATATGTAGAAGTACAGAAGAATTTGAAGGAAACAAATTTGAGTGCATCCCAAGTGACTGATGCACAAACAGATGGGGCAACTATGTATAATTCATCAAACATAGAAACTCATATCGCATTACTCGTAGCTTGGGTATTTCTTTTTCTATTTATTTTATTAAAGAAACGGGAAATTAAACTCAAGAGAAATAGTTCTTCTATAGAAAATTTACATCCTTGTAAAACTTGTCGATTTTTTGCAAATAACCATTATCTACAGTGTGCTGTTCGCCCTTCTATTGTTCTAACCAAACAAGCGATGGATTGTCCTGACTACTGCGTTCAAAAGAACAAGTTTTTCGGTCAACTGAATTCGTAGTAATATATTGTTCCGATACCTTCAATACCTTCTCAGTTATGAATGAGAACCACACATCGTTTTCACGCTTAAACAAGATGAAGCGGGAGTGGTAACAGTGGTATTGAACGCAAAGGCGTTGAATTTGGACGAATGGCACTCGCGTTAAGGCGATTTACTCATTTGGAGTAGGCACTTTAATGCTTTGGTAGGATTGGTATTTGATGTTCGCCTAAAAATAGGCATAGCGATTGAGGAAAGCAATGAGCGAAGCCATAATTGAGGAAAACCTAAAGCAATTTCTGCTGGTGCTGGCAGTTTCCCTGAGCGTGGCAACGCTGCCACAAGTCTTTAGCTGGTTTCGCAGAATTCCCTACACGCTACTCCTCTTTAATGATGGGATGGCAATGGTTGCCTTTAGCTTTTTGGTGGGATTTTCTTTGAAAACGACTGAACTAACGCTCCAACCCGTTCTGGCGCAATTTTTCGCGTTTGCTCCGATTTATTGAGAAACTAGAGAAAGTAAATTGAAAAGTAGCGAATTAATAATACTTAAAGTAAGCGAAGCTATAAAAATGCTCCAAAAACCTCCGTTCAAATAAAACCATTTTACGAAGATTGCAATTAAACCCAAGATGACTGCATTGATTAGAAATACAAAGAAACCGAATGTAAAAAAAGTATGAGGAAAATCAAAAATAACAAACATTGGATGCAATGTTACATTGAATCCTCCGACTAATAAGGCAGAAAATGTTGCTCTGTTATATCCATCGATTTCAATTCCTAGGGGAAGTTCTAAAATTGTTAAAAAACTACTTGTTATGACTAACCAAGCCAGGAAAATTCCAATCATAATAAATTAATTTCATCATCGCTATCGTCGGCGAAGCTATACACGGGGGTTCCACGCCACCTTTTGTGCAAAGAGTGCGATACGCGATCGCATCAATAACGGCATAATGTAGGTGTTACCTTCTCCCCTGCTCCTTGAAGTCGCTACTCTCCAGCTTGACTACAGAACCCGAATCATTGGTGCGATAAATAAAACTACGTTGTCCACCTTCTACCCTCACTTGCCAACCAGAAACCACGCTTTGGGTACAGAAGGTGCCAGGGGGAGCCAGTCCCAGACAGCCATCCGACCAATCTCGCGGTTCGGCGTTAACAACTCGTAGTTCTTGAAAAGGCAGATTCGCTTGCGCCGAGGCATTCTGTAAAACTGCATTGGCAACAGAATTAGGTATATTGCCATCTCTTGCAGCACCTGTAGAAGGTTCTGGTTCTATAGAATCAGCAGTTATGCCATTTAAAAAGGTCGTAGCGACTAAAAAGGTAATACCAGCACCCAAGGGCAAAAGGACGATTAAAACTAGAGCAGTAAAAATTGGCGGTTTTTCGTGGGTTGTTTGACGGGAACGATTCACAACTATCGCCTCCTATGAAACATGTTATTGGGAACTTTATTAAGATAAGCACAACGCCTGTCAGCGGAACCTTGATAATTTGGTAGCGAAGCAACGCCCAATTTCCTCTTAGCGCGAGTACCCTTCGACCTTCTCGGATGATTGAGATTCGTAGGCGTATCGACTAACACAGCGAGTATCAGTGCGCTCAGTCCAACTACCGATATGGCTGCACGAGTAGCATGAAAGTATTCCCATCGGTCACGAATTTGCATCCAGTTGGTCGGCAATGATTCTACCGTCCAAGTGTTTATCTGCATATTGATGGGATTAATAAATATCGCCCACACGAGAATCATTGCTACAACACAAAGGGTTCCAAGCGATGTCAAAAAGAAAGCCAACCGATGCTGGCGAACTAAAAAGAGTACAGCTAACGTTGAAAGGAGTGCGCCAACTTCAATGGCTCCCACGAGCTGCCCCCAATTTTGATACAAAACCTGCTGAACATTAAGATAGATGGAGCCAGGTAAGGTTGCTTTGTTTGAGATTTTCAACACATTGGAAAACACGATACCTGTTGCCAGTGCTGTGAGTAAGAGACTGATAAAACGGGCTGTTTTCAGTACTACCATGACTATCTCCTTTCATCTAACCGCTGTAGGCATAAGCTACAGTGCTGAGTAAGGCATTCTCAGCTTGGCGGGAATCGAGACGGGTATGTTGTACAACGATTGGTACGTCTGACTCGATCGCACTGGCAAAGTCAGTATCGTGAGGAATCTGCTCGGGGTCGGTTAGGTTATTAAAGCGAATATGCTTCGTGCGCCGTGCGGGAACAGTCACTCGGTAAGGGCCAACAGGTTCCTTGTCACTGTAAAAAATCGTGATTTGAACGTGGGCATCTTGGTCAGAAGTATTGAGTATGCATACAGTTTCATGGCTGGTGAATTGGGGTTCTGGGCCATTACTGTAAGCAGGGATATAGCCTTCTGCAATTGCCCAGCATTTGCATCCAATGGGTTTATTCATAAACATCTCTCACAGCCTACTGTCTCCACTATTAACAACAAATGTGATAAGAAAGTGACAGAAGGTTGAAGAAGGCTCCAAGGCAGGAAGCTTTAAGGCTGAAGAGAAGATTTGGAAAGGGGTTGGGACTCCTCCAAAATCTCTGATTTATGCGCTAACACACTTCATTTTTCAGTCTTCGATTCATGCTTTCTATCTCTAGATAGATGTAGCAGTTAAAGAGCATCAGTCAAGGTACAAGAGAGTGACACATAGGATTGTTCTCTCACCCATAGCCTGGAATTTAAACAACTAACGGCAAGCTGACTCAGGAAAGCTCTTATTGCTGAAAAACAACCTTGAAAGAGGAAGGTTATAAGAGTTTCGAGTCTGGGTCGGCGATCGCATGGGTTTGAGTGTCCAACTTGTTGAAGTATTTGATCACCCTAATAATCAGGAAGCAAACGATTATGGGCAACATCATCGCTTGGATAATTTTAGGTCTCCTCGCAGGAGCGATCGCTAAGTTAATCTATCCCGGTCGTCAAGGCGGCGGTATTCTCTCGACAATGGCATTAGGAATTGTTGGAGCTTTTATTGGTGGCACTTTGATGACACTAATAGACACAGGAACTTTACAAATAACAGCGACAGCCCTAAGTATTCCGGGTATCTTGGTCGCCATTTTGGGGTCGCTTATTGCGATTTGGCTTTGGTACAAATTCGCGGGTTCGGCAATCTAGAAAGCAAGTTTTGAATGAATTACAAGGCGGCGCTCAACATCCGCCAAGATTGTTTATAGCTGTTCTCAATTGAGTGCAACATAGTTGTTTTGTAGGGACACGATAATATCGTGTCCTTCCCCTGTGGTATACGCAACTGAAAACAGCTATAGCCTACGACCCGAATTCTAAAAATAAGAACCAGCATTGCCAGTTGCACTACATTCGTGTGGCATCCGTGATTGTCGCTGTCATTTTCTAGTCACATTTGTTGCCAACACTGAAGAAAGCTGGGAGCAGCAGGTATTTACCTAAGCATCAGTAAGTTTTCACTAGGTGTGAATCAGACAGCGACAATTTATGCATTAAAACTGTGAATTTAGGTCGATATATAGGCTTACTAGCCTTAATCCTTTCTTTGTATATTCTCTGGCAGATTCGCCAGATACTTTTGCTTTTCTTTACAGCAGTAGTCTTGGCAACGGCATTGAATCAGCTCGTTCAACAACTTCAACGTTTGGGTGTTCGGCCTGGCTGGTCTATATTTCTGAGTCTGAACATCTTAGTCGGTATTTTTGTTATATTTTTCTGGCTGATCGTGCCACCTTTTGTCGAGCAGTTTCAAGAACTCATCAAGTTACTCCCGAAAGGGTTGCAAGCCATTCAAAATACCGTGAATTGGTTAGAAGACCGCTTTCTCGGTAATAATTTTTCTAATTTTGATGGGCTAGACAACATCATCCAACAACTTCAGCCACTTGCCACTCAAGTAATGAAACATTCTATCGGATTATTTTCTACTTCTATTACAGCTATTGTGCAGCTCGTGCTGGTATTAGTTCTATCTCTCATGCTGTTGGTCAATCCCCAGCCATATCGCCAGTCATTTATTCGACTATTTCCCTCATTTTATCGACAACGAGTTGGCGAAATTCTAGAGCGTTGTGAAGTAGCCCTAGGTAGTTGGACTGTTGGGGTTTTAATTGAAATGGTTTTTATCGCGGCATTGAGCGGTATTAGCTTATGGATTTTGCAAGTTCCCTTGGCACTAGCCCATGCTATCTTAGCCGGATTATTTAACTTTATTCCGAATATTGGTCCAACATTAAGCGTGGTGCTGCCAATGGTGATCGCTTTAATAGACGCTCCCTGGAAAGTCGTTGCTGTTTTAATTTTATATATTGTTATTCAACAAATTGAAAGCTATTGGTTGACTCCAACTATCATGGCAAAACAGGTATCGCTATTACCTGCCATTACCCTGATTTCTCAAATCATCTTTGCCAGCTTTTTTGGAGTCTTGGGGCTATTAATGGCACTTCCGCTGACTGTGGTGGCTAAGACTTGGATAGAGGAAGTGTTATTTAAAGATGTTTTAGACAAGTGGCACTATCGTCAACCCCAACCCCACGAACACTAACATTAAAGAAATGCGTCAATCCTTCACCTTGATTTTTGAAGTCGGTCAGGTGGAAGAAGTCCGGCGAGAAGACCCAACGAAACCTGCCTCTAAACCGATGCCTTGATACCTTTACAGAATCTTAATTAGACCTTTTACAAAAATCAATCCAA
>DATNQT010000205.1:0-2676 GCA_036703885.1 Candidatus Sericytochromatia bacterium | reverse complement strand
GCATCGTATCGCTGCAACACCGGGAGGATGGAACCCTCAAACAGAAGGCGTTGTTTTTATCGAACAGACGCCAGCCCCCATTGTTTTTCTGACAGCGGCTGACACAGATATTCAGACTCTGGCAGCATCAACCTCTCAATTGCCACCTGGGTTTCCTGCCCTACGGGTAGTTAACCTCTTGCAGTTGCAGCAGCAACTGACGATTGATACTTATGCAGAAGATGTATTAGCTTCGGCTCAGATTATTATTCTACGGCTCTTGGGAGGACGTTCTTACTGGTCTTATGGCTTAGAAGTGGTGCGAGAAACCGTGCAACAAACAGGTGCTACTTTAGTTGTCTTGCCTGGGGATGACCGCCCCGATTTAGATTTAGTTAGTCACTCTACAGTCAGTCTTACAGTAGTTAATCAGTTCTGGCGGTATCTCACAGAAGGTGGTACTGAGAATTTTGTTAATGCGCTCCAGTTTATTGCGGATGAATGC
Source organism: Candidatus Sericytochromatia bacterium (assembly GCA_036703885.1). Taxonomy (GTDB): domain Bacteria; phylum Cyanobacteriota; class Cyanobacteriia; order Cyanobacteriales; family Coleofasciculaceae; genus CADCTM01. Next base: position 2,192 of record DATNQT010000205.1, on the reverse strand, counting down.
TTGGGGCAGAGTTATAGTCCACCACTGCCACAACCAGTACCTCGCGTGGGGTTGTATCCGTGGCAATTCGATCCTTCCCAGTCTTCAACAATACTAGTCTCTGCTCATATTCCCTTCTTACCCCCCCAACCCCCCTTGGTAAGGGGAGGGAATGAAGGACAAGGACAATTAACGAATAACAAAGTTGGTATATTGTTCTACCGCGCTCATTACTTGGCGGGGAATACATCACCAATTGATGCGCTGTGCCAAGCTTTAGGCGATCGCACTTTGGAAGCTGTACCCATTTTCGTCTCTTCTCTACGGGATGCTGATGTGCAAGCGGAGTTGTTGACATATCTTCAGCCTAAGGAGGGTGAAGGAATTGGGCTGTTGCTCAATACAACTAGCTTTTCTCTAGCCAAACTGGAAACTGAAACACCTCAATTGGAGTTATGGCAACGTCTGGATGTGCCAGTCTTGCAGGTGATCTTCAGTGGTGGCACGGTGGAACAGTGGGATTCTCAGTTTCAAGGATTGACGCCACGGGATACGGCAATGAATGTGGCGTTGCCAGAAGTGGATGGGCGTATTATTAGCCGTGCGGTTTCATTTAAGTCGGTACAAACCCGCAACCCATTACTGGAAACAGATGTAGTAGTCTATGAACCTGTGAGCGATCGCATTAATTTTGTTGCCGATTTAGCTGCTAATTGGCTGAAATTGCGTAAAACTCCACCCTCTGAACGACACATCGCTTTAATTTTGGCAAACTACCCTAACCGTGACGGACGCCTCGCTAATGGAGTGGGACTCGATACGCCTGCTAGTTGTATTGAGATTCTCAAGGCATTACAGCAAGCTGGTTATCAGGTTGAAGATATACCGGAAACCGGAGACGCACTAATTCAACGCCTTACGGCTGGGGTAACCAACGATCCAGAAGGGCGGGAGTTGCGCTCTGTACAACAATATTTATCAATAGATGAGTATCAGCAGTATTTTGAAACGCTGCCGCCAGAGGTTCAAAAAGGAATAAGCGATCGCTGGGATAATGAAGGACGCAGCGATATCTCTACAAAATTCCCTACTCCCCACTCCCCACTCCCCATTCCCCATTCCCCATTCCCCATTCCAGGAATTCAACTGGGCAATGTATTTGTGGGGATTCAACCGTCACGAGGCTACGATATTGACCCAAGTTTAAATTATCATGCACCAGATTTAGAGCCGACTCATGCTTACCTTGCCTATTACTACTGGTTACGGCAACACTTTAGAGCCGACGCGGTGGTTCATGTCGGTAAACATGGGAATCTAGAGTGGTTACCGGGTAAGAGTGTGGCGCTATCGAGTAAGTGTTATCCAGAAGTCGCTTTCGGTGCGATGCCTCATCTGTATCCGTTTATTGTGAATGACCCAGGTGAAGGTTCTCAAGCCAAGCGTCGTTCTCAAGCGGTGATTATCGACCACCTAACTCCACCGATGACTCGTGCCGAACTGTATGGTTCTTTGCAGCAGTTAGAGGGATTGATTGATGAGTATTACGAGGCGCAAAGTTTAGATCCATCACGGTTGGGACTAATTCGCGATCGCATTACTAAACTCATCCATCAAGAACAGCTACATAGAGATTTAGGGATTGAAATAGAGGCAGGTGTCGAGGAATTTCTCACCCGTGCTGATGGCTATCTTTGCGAATTAAAGGAAGCTCAAATTCGAGATGGTCTTCATATTTTTGGGCAATGTCCAGAGGGGCGTCAATTGCGGGATTTAATTGTAGCAATTGCGCGTCATCCCGGTAATGGTCGCATTGGTTTAACTCGCGCCTTAGCTGAGGATTGGGGATTGGATTTCGATCCGCTTACGGCTGACCCTTCTTTAGTTCTGGAAGACACAGATAAGGTAGGAAGCCATAGAATTGTTGGTGATGTGGTTGAAGAATTAGAGCAACAAGCCGCTAAGTTAGTAGGACAACTAATTGAAAACAGGAAAAAAATCCAAAATTCTCCTAATGGAGAAGCGACCGAACGAGAATTAGATTGGATAAGCGATCGCCTTCTTCCTGCACTCCAACAAACGAACCAGGAACTCACCCAATTACTACGCGGATTAGACGGTCGATACGTGCCTAGTGGTCCCTCTGGCGCACCCACACGCGGACGCCCAGAAGTCTTACCCACAGGGCGCAACTTTTACTCGGTAGACATCCG
>DATNQT010000204.1:0-13760 GCA_036703885.1 Candidatus Sericytochromatia bacterium | reverse complement strand
CCCCATCGACCAAATCCGGCAGCAAGTCGCCACCTTCCTCAACATTCCCCTCAACCAAATTGAACGAATCGAGTGCTGGAAACATCAAATCTGGGTCAAACTGGTTGAATCCCGTGCCAAATTCATCAGTTATCGCAGCTTGCCCCTCTGGATTGAACAGGGACTCACCGTTATTAAATCCTGCACCTCCCGCCCCAGCCTCGACCAATTAGGCGGAATCTTACGCACCGAACGCGAGTGGTACGATGAGCATGACCAGCCTGAAGCTGTTCAACCGTGGCGCGACGCCTGGGCGCAGCAAGCCCAACACCTGCGGGAAGAAGATGAGCGCCTCCAACCCATCCTCGCCCATCACCAAGCCGGAGTCGATTGGTATCAAGCTTGGCAAGGAGTATTGCGTTGTTGCCGAGATTTTACCGGACTTCAGCAATTAGCTCCAGAAATTAAACATCAAAGCCGAGAATTTGCCGACTTACCAGAGGTAATGCAAGCGATGCAACAATTTTGGCATCAGCGCTGGCAGGAATTAAGAGAACCCCTCTCCTCTTAAAGCAGAATTTGAATGTCCCCCCTTCTCCCTTCCCCTAAAAGGCTGAAGGGGTAAGTATCCCTCACAACAAACTGTCCTAGCAAAACTCGAAAAGACTGTACCTTTTCAGGTCAATCCTTCATAGACGAAAGTATAGATACAGCTTCAACCGCTTTTTTGAGGCAAACAGAAAGAATGTATCTATTTCCTGCATAGTTATCATTCATTCCGTGATTAGGTTCTTCCAAAAAGAATCAATAAATTAAAGACATAACCTAAATTAAACAGAGGTTTTTCCTAATGCGTTCAGTTACAAGTAATGCATTGATCCGGCTTTTTCCCTTATCAACACTATTAACTTTAGTAGGCTCTTACTCCAAAAAAGTTAAGGGAAATTATCCAATAATGCCCCACCGCTTTACCCTGGGAAACGGTGAAGTATTTCGGATTCCTCATGCCTATCAAGAGCTTCAAGTCCTGTCAGGCATCGCTTGGCTCACAATTGGAGGAAGAGATCTGATTTTACATAGTGGCGAAAAAGTTGAAGTTGAGTCAAAGAAAGATGTTGCTATAATCTCTCCTCTCGGTAATATGCGACTGATTGTAGAAGTGCTTTAATACATGAACTAGCATGATATCTGTGCCTAAGGGCCCAGGGCTATGCGCCCCGAAAATTTTGCTAATTTAACTTTCACCCAAATAAGCCTTACGAACCGTTTCATTAGTCTGCAAATCTTTAGCTGTACCTGCAAGGACAATTTCACCAGTTTGCAAAACATAACCACGATTGGCGACTGTTAGAGCCATCCGAGCATTTTGTTCAACTAATAAAACCGTTGTTCCCTGCTCATTAATTTCCCGAATAATCGAAAAGATTTGAGTTACTAATATCGGTGCTAAACCCATACTTGGCTCATCTAATAATAACAAACGAGGGCGCGACATCATCGCACGACCAATTGCTAACATTTGTTGTTCGCCACCACTCATCGTTCCCCCCTTTTGATTAATGCGTTCTCTCAAACGGGGAAAAAGATTTAAGACTCGTTCTGTATCGGACTTGATGCCAAGGGTATCCTTGCGAGAAAATGCCCCCATCTCTAGATTTTCTTTCACGGTCATCCGAGGAAAAATCAGACGACCTTCGGGGCTTTGGGAAATACCTAAACGGACGATCGCCTGTGCAGATAACGAATTTAGGGGCTTTCCCTCAAACAGGATTTTGCCTTCACGGGGTCGTATCAGTCCTTGAATAGTGCGGAGGGTAGTTGTTTTACCAGCACCGTTACTTCCAATTAAGGTAACAACTTCTCCCTGCTCAACGTGAAGAGAAATCCCTTTAAGGGCATGAATATTCCCGTAGTAGGTATGAAGGTCTTTGATTTCAAGCATTATCCAAGTCCTGAGTCCTGAATCCTGAGTCTTGAGTGGCAGCCTCTGAGTGGTGAAGAACCTCCTCTTCTGCGTCTTCTTTGCCCAAATACGCCTCAATTACTCTGGGGTCAGCGCGAACCACATCAGGAGTTCCTTCGGCAATTTTAGCGCCGTACTCCATTACACTAACGCGATCGCTAATTCCCATGACCACCTTCATATCATGCTCGATCAGCAAGATACTCAAATTCAATTCATCCCGAATACGATGGATAAAGCGGGTTAAATCAGCCGTTTCATTAGGGTTCATTCCTGCCGTTGGCTCATCCAATAGCAGAATCTTCGGGTCAGATGCCAGCGCCCGTGCAATCTCTAACCGTCGCTGATCCCCATAGGAAAGGTTTTTTGCAGTCTCTTGGGCTTTTGAGGAACCTAAACCCACAAAGTCTAATAAACCCAACGCATTTTGCTTCGCTTTGCGTTCCTCTTGCATCACGGCTGGAGGACGGAGTAACGCGCCGACCAACCCCGTTTTTAGCCTACAGTGCCGACCTACTAGCACGTTTTCCAGCACCGTCATGTTATTGAACAGGCGGATATTCTGAAATGTCCTAGCAATTCCCAAACTGGTTAGCTTATCAGGACGTGCCCCCGTAATGTCTCTGTTATCCAGCCGCAACATCCCGGAAGTAGGGATATAAATGCCCGTGAGCATATTGAAAAATGTGGTTTTTCCCGCGCCGTTGGGGCCGATCAGGCTGGCAATCATGCCTTGTTCCAGGGCGAAATCGACTTGTTTAACGGCTGTCAGACCGCCAAATCGCATTGTAAGTTGACGCGCTTCCAAAAGTGCCATCACTGACTCCTTGCATCGGCTAAAGACTGATCTGTCACCCCATCACCTTGAAGTTCCGCTTGATGCATGGCATCCGGTACCAGTCCTTCTGGGCGCACGATCATCATAATGACCAAGGTTAGACCGAACAAAAACAGGCGCATCTGGATTGGATCGAGACTAGTAGAGATAAAATCTTGGATTTGCGGATTGGGAATGTTGGGCAAAACCGACGTACTTAGGAAACCTTTCAGGACTTTTGCCAGTTGAGGGAGATATAGTCGATCTGCTGCCATGATGATAATCCCACCCAGGATCACCCCAATCATATTGCCCAATCCCCCCAAAATCACCATACACAAGATGATGACGGAAACTGAAAAATCGAACACGGTGGGAAAAATCGCGCTGATGTAGGCGGCATAAAAAGCTCCTCCAAACCCGGAGAAGGTTGCTCCCATTGCGAAGGCAAGTAACTTGGTCTGAACCAGGTTGATACCCATTGCACTGGCTGCTAGCTCATCTTCGCGTAGGGCAGCCCAGGAACGCCCCAAGCGCGAATTGCGTAAGCGGTCGATCGCAAAATAGGAAAATACAACTAATACCAAAATCAAGTAGTACCAAGGGAGATAGTTGCTGGATTCAAAAGTGCCAACTATTGGAAGTGCTGGACGACCAATCGGGTTAATTCCCGCTTCGCCGTTGGTAAGGTTAAAGGGTTTAGTGCATCCGAGCAAACAAATCCCCCACTCTGGATGACCAAAGAGGTTACCAATAAGCTTGGAGATTGGCTCGTCCACCCGTACTTCAGTTAAGTTACGAAACACGATAGGGACAATTTCTCCAAATCCCAAAGTAACGATCGCCAAATAATCCCCTCGTAACCGTAATGTCGGAGTACCGAGAAGCACACCCGCCAGCGCTGCAACTATTGCCGCAATCGGGAGTACCAGCCAAAAGTTCCACTCAATGCCCAGTTGTGACGATGACAACAAGCCAGTGGTATAGGCTCCGATCGCAAAAAATGCCGCATAGCCCAAATCCAATAATCCAGCAAAACCTACAGGAATATTCAGTCCCAAGGCTAAGATGACATAAATTAAAATTTCGATCGCAGTGGCAATCCAGCTAGTCTGAGCCACTTGATCGACAAACGGAAAAATAATCAGGGTGAACGCCAGCGTTACCAGAGTTGCTTGTTGCCGCCTGGGACTGGGTAGCGCTTGCACTGAACCGATGATTCCAGCCGCTAAGGTAGTGATTAGCAAAGCCAAGATGCCAGATTGCAGGGTTTGAAGCAAGGCTACAGAAGATTCTCCGGAGAGTCGGCGGATGAGGAATCCTTCAATTAGGCTGGCAACCAGAAGCCAAACTCCCACGATTAATCCCGCATTAGCACCAATTCTTGCACCCACCTGGGGAGTCGGAATTCTCTTACCTTGACAAGCCGTAAAGCCAACTGCCGTACCCAGTAGCCAGCCAATCACCGTACCACTCCAACCGCCAAAGAGGAAGACGGTTAAAGCGGCGATCGCGCCTACAACCCAACTTGACTTGATTGTCTTGATTACCTGCGTCCCTGTCATTTGTCCTTAGTCGTTAGTTGTTAGTTGTTGGTCATTGTCCTTAGTTCTCAGTTGTTAGCTAATGACCAATAACCAATAACCAATGACCAATAACCTCTTCATACCTTTTCCTGCACGTTCTCACCCAGCAAACCGCCGGGACGGAATGCCAAAATCACTACCAAAACGGCAAATACCCAAGCATCAGTCCAACGACTAGAGAGGTACTGGTCACTCACGCTAGAGAGCAGTCCGATTAGCACTCCCCCTAACATTGCCCCAATAATGTTGCCAATTCCCCCCAGCACCGCAGCGGTAAACGCTCGTAGACCTGCCGTAAAGCCCATTGTAAATACAATAGTGTTGTTGTAGAGTCCCACGAGCAGCCCTGCTGCTCCTGCCAGTGCCCCCCCAATCAAGAACGTTAAGGCAATAATCAAATCGACATTGATCCCCATGATTAGAGCCGCGTCCCGGTTTTGGGCAGTTGCCCGCATGGCTTTCCCCAGACGAGTTTTCTGCACGAATAGGTGTAATCCCACCATCAACACAACAGCAACGACCAACACGATCAAGTCTTTCGTGGTGAAGTTAATATTGCTCTCAATCCCCAGAGCATTGAGGATATTAATTCGGGGTAAGAGGTCAGGAAAGCTCTTCGGCGCAGCCGCATTGGTTCCCATGATTGGAAAAAATGCTCTGAGTCCCCCCCAAAACAATCCAAGATTTTGAAAAATAAACGAAACACCAATTGCGCTAATCAACGGTGCGAGTCGCGGGGCATTCCGCAACGGTCGGTAGGCGTATCGTTCAGTCAGGATGTTTAGACCTGCACAAAGAGCCGTGGTGACGATTAAGGCAACTAACATAGCTGGTATACCCGCCGCTAAGGAGGCACCATCCTGAACCCCAAAAGCACCAATTACTGTTAGACCCCCAAAGGCTCCTAACATATACAAGTCCCCGTGAGCAAAATTGATCAGCTCAATGATGCCGTAGACCAGGGTATACCCTAGTGCAATAATCGCAATGATCGCGCCGTTAACCAGACCCACCAAGATTTGTTGAATCAGACCTTCAGGATTACGAGCGATCTCAGTGAGAATGCGGGGCAAGTCAAACCCAGCAATGGGACCAATTAACAAAACTATATAGATAAAAACGATATAAAGCAGGGGCTTGCGCCATTGTTTCATATAAGTTCAGTAGAGATTGGGGGTAGCGTTTAGATTATAAGGTTCACGACCCAAGTTTTTGTGTTAAGTGATACGACCAAGTTCTACTGCTGAGTTAGGGTTGGTAGATAGCTGGGAAAATCAACCCAACTATCTACTAAACGAATAACTATCAACCCAAGAAGGCTTGACTAGTTCTTGGGGAGTGGTATCTCCTTCCTTTCACGCCCTCAAATGCGATCGCCCTTGCGCTAAGTCTCAGGCACACCACTCCCCTTTTGCCGTGAAACGTTTACCGCATCTACTCAGCCTTGAGTGTACTCACGAACTCCCACTTGCCGTTTTTGACGACATTTCCTGACAGCGTCTTGATGGACGTGTCGCCATTCTGGTCAAAGCTGAAATTACCGAGTACGCCTTTGATGTCTTTAGTTGCCATGACGGCATCCCTAATCGCGGCACGGTCATTTTTACAGACTTTATTAATCGCATTGAGTACCACCTTGGCGGAATCGTAGCCGTAAGCAGCGTAGGCTTCTGGTTCAGTGTTGTATTTTTTCTTGTAGCCTTCGTACCAAGTTTTACCTTCACCAGTTAGTTCCTTGCCCGGTACGCCACCAAACGTGGCGTAAAATCCTTCAGCATCTTTACCTGCTGCATCAATTAAGGCTTTCTCATAAGTACCATCGGGTCCCATGAATTTGACCTTATCCCCACTCATTCCGACGTTACGCGCATCCTTAACCAACTGCCCAGCATTATTTTGGGTGATGCCGCCGAAGTAGATCATGTCGGGGTTGAGGGCTTTGATTTTAGTCATCAAAGCTTTATAATCACTGGCTTTGGGATTGATTCCTTCTTTTCCGAGAACTTCCAGCCCCTCTTTTTTGGCTGTGGCTTCAAAGATATCTGCAAGCCCTTTACCGTAAAGTTCTTGGTCATTCAGAATATAGACTTTTTTCACGCCTAGTGATTTAGCCCATTTCGCCGCCGCCACGCCTTGAAGGTCGTCAGCCGGAACAACGCGAGCATAGTTCCGCTTTTTGTTGGGGTAGTAAACGTCAGGTTCCTTCGCTTCCCCTGTCCCTGGCTTGGTTAAGCCTGGATAGGTATTAGCTGGGCTAACCATGACTAAGTTGGCTTGGTTCAAGATGGGGATGGATAGCTTGGCAGCACCGGAGTTGAAGTGACCGATAACGGCAACAACGTTTTTATCTGCAACGGCTTTGTTGGCGTTGGAGGTAACCTGTGCTGGGTCCCATTTACCAGCGGCTGCGGTGGCGTCGTCATAGGGTTCGTATGCAATTTTGAGTTTGCCATCACAAGCCGCATTTTTGTTCTCTTCAATGGCTTGCTTAATGGCGTTAACGATGGTTTGAGCTTGTCCTAAGGAACTGCCTGTCATTGGCAGGCTAGAAACAATTTTGACCGTGTTCCCCGACGCTTCAGTGCCTCCGCCTCCGCCAGCCGGATTAGAGGCGGTTCCTCCATCAGTATTGGAGGCGTTCTGACACGCTGCTGTTAGAAAACCTGTTGTTAGGGTAGTAAGGGCTAAGGCGATCGCAAAACGAGGTTTGAGACCAGTGGATATGGCGCGTTTAGTCATCTGGGTATTGAACTCCTCTACTTGTGTCCGAAGCAGATTCACAAATTGAATAGATCCGATTCTAAGCCGATCTTCTGTCTATGGATAGATAGAGGCGTTATGCTTCGGTGATATTAACTGCTGCCCCATCCTAGGGCGAACACTGCGATCGCCGATAGATGTAGGGAAAATCCTAGTACTTTAGTTTCATCACCTAGCTCGGTGACAGTACTGGTTCGCTCATTTTGACGGAGAGGGAGGGATTCGAACCCTCGGTATGGAGTTACCTGCCATACAACAGATTAGCAATCTGCCGCTTTCGACCACTCAGCCACCTCTCCAGGGTGACGAATAGTAATCATAGCAGACTTGCAGAGTTATTGCTACTAAAGTTGAATTGAGCCAGGTGTCCCAAGGCAGCTTCAGCCTTGCCGATGAGCGAATGAGGCATCCCGGCTGCTCTGGAGAGATTTTCATGTGAGTGATGTGAGTGATTTGCTGCCTTTCCTTGAACTTAATATAAGAAAAATTTTACTTTTGCAATTTTCTGTTTAAAAAGGCATACTTATTTGCACTTAAGCAAAAGTTTTCCTTTTCAAGGCTTTGTATTACTAGAAAGCGGCAGTTGGTAATACAAAAAAGCTAAAACGTTATACGTAACACGCAAGAAGTAATACGCAAAAAATCAAGATATCTTTCTATTTATAGATTTACTAACTAGATTTTAACCTTCATATTTGTTAAAGTATCTAAGGAAAAATTAATACTCAAAGCCGGGCTGGGCAGGAGGCAATCTCCGATCTACCCATGCTTTGTCTCGATCCAAGACTTACGCAAACCTATGGACACTATAAATAGAAAGCACATTGCTCTGATCTCAGTTCACGGCGACCCAGCAGTGGAAATTGGTAAGGAAGAGGCGGGGGGACAGAATGTTTATGTGCGCCATGTGGGTGAAGCACTAGCTCATCAGGGATGGCACGTTGATATGTTTACTCGCTCTGCGAGTGCACAACAACCAAAAATTGTTGAACATGGTCCGCATTGTCGGACCATTCGTTTAATTGCGGGTCCAGACGAGTTTGTCCCGCGTGATGAAATTTTTGGATATGCCAGCACGTTTGTTGAGGAGTTCCTGAAGTTCCAACAGAAATCGGGAATTAATTATTCCCTGGTTCATACAAATTACTGGATCTCTTCGTGGGTAGGAATGGAGCTGAAGAAGCACCAATCGCTCAAGCAGGTTCATACCTATCACTCCCTAGGTGCAGTCAAATACAAGTCAGTCACAACCGTTCCAATGATTGCCAGCACTCGCTTGGCAGTAGAAAAAGCCGTGTTGGAGACAGCGGATCGAGTGGTAGCAACGAGTCCGCAGGAAAAAGAACATATGCGATCGCTCGTTTCCACCAAAGGCAATGTAGATATCATTCCCTGTGGAACCGATATTCGTCGGTTTGGCGCGATCAATAAGCAAAAAGCGCGTTCTGTTCTAGGGATTGACCCAGACGCTTTGATGGTCTTCTATGTAGGACGTTTTGACCCTCGTAAGGGTATTGAAACCTTGGTACGCGCAGTGGGTCAATCTCACCTGCGGGGTAACAAGAACCTGAAACTAGTGATAGGTGGTGGTTCTCGTCCGGGTCAAAGTGATGGCAAAGAACGCGATCGCATTGAAAAAATTGTTGCCGAACTCGGTATGAGCGACATTACTACCTTCCCAGGACGCTTAGGCGACGATATCCTACCCGCCTATTACGCTGCCGCTGACGTTTGCGTAGTTCCCAGTCACTACGAACCCTTTGGTTTGGTTGCCATTGAAGCGATGGCAAGCGGTACACCTGTTGTTGCCAGTGATGTCGGTGGCTTGCAGTTTACTGTCGTTCCTGAAGAAACCGGTCTACTTGCCCCTGCACAAGACGAAGCAGCCTTTGCGGCGGCAATTGACCGCATTCTTTGCAACCCAGACTGGAGAAACCAACTGGGTAAACAGGCAAGAGTGCGTGTAGAAGAGAAGTTCAGTTGGGATGGTGTAGCCCATCAACTAAGTGACCTTTACACTAAGCTGCTGAAAGAACCCGCAAAAGTTAAAGTGTTGAATCAAGCTAGCGCTTAGTTAGGTGTTAGATGTTAGGTTTTAGGTTTTAGGTAACTGCCTAACACCTATTTACACTTGCCTGCTTGCTTTAGGAGTCTTGCTCTCCAGCAGCAGGCTTAACTATTGATTTTCCAAGGGTCATCTATTTTATTGGACTCTACTTCCCTAGCTGACTCTTCATTTTCCAGTGCTTCTTTGACTAACTGCTGCACTTCTGAGTGGACTTGTTCATAAGCTTCTGCTGTACACCAAGGACGCAAGTAGAGAATCGTTGACCTGGGTGTAATCGAAATAACATGGCAAGTAGTCTTTGGGCGGTCTAAGACTAAGGGATGAGGCTGCACCAACGATAGCAGCAAGATAATAGTTGGCTCAATTGGGCGATCGCCAATATCAATTTTCAAATCCACTCGTCGCGTCCCTAACGCCGTAGTATTTTTTAATACCCCACTAAAGAGATTATTGTTCGGCACCGTAATCTTGATATTGTCTGGGGTCACCACCGTTGTCGAGAAAATACCAATCGCATCCACCACACCCTTAACACCCTGTGGACCTTCAATAAAATCACCCACCTCAAACGGGCGTTGATTTAATAGCATTACGCCAGCCGCAAAATGGGATAAAGTATTCTGCAACGCCAAACCGATCGCTAAACCCGCAGCACCCACCACAGCGACCAAACTCGTGGCTTGAATTCCCAAAGCACTCAAGAAAGCAACTATCCCAACTACCAGCGTCAGGATTTCTGAAGCTTGAACCAAGAACTTGCGTAACGTTGGCTCAACCGGAGTGAACACACGCTTCGTGATGCGACCTACAAATTCAATCGCGTAGCGAGTGAACAGGACAATGGCAAGTGCCCACAGGATTTTTGTGCCAACCTGAAAGCCCAAATCGATCAGGTTTTTGTTAAACCACGATGCCATATCAAATTGGTTCAACACCACAGGAACATCAAACGCCAAAAACCTCATTACCAACCTCGTTTAATAGCAATTCCTTAGGAAAGAAAAGAGATTAGGTATTAGGTTTTAGATATAGCAAGAATAGACCTAACACCCAACACCTAACACCTAACACCTAATTCAACCCAAAGCCAATCGATCTAGCACAAAGGCATACTCGAAGGCAGTTTCTTTCAGGCTCTCGTAACGTCCGGATGCCCCTCCATGTCCTGCACCCATGTTGGTTTTGAGTAGGAGAAGGTTGTTATCAGTTTTCAGTTCCCGGAGTTTAGCTGTCCACTTTGCGGGTTCCCAGTATTTAACACGAGAATCATTCAAGCCAGCAGTAATTAAAATATGCGGGTAATCCTGCAGCTTGACATTATCGTAAGGGGAATAAGACTTCATGTAGTCGTAATACGTTTTATCGTTAGGATTGCCCCACTCTTCCCATTCCATAGCTGAGAGAGGAAGCGAGGTATCAAGGATTGTCGTTACTACATCTACAAAAGGAACAGCAGCGAGAACAACTTTGAAGAGGTCGGGACGCATATTAATGACGGCTCCCATTAATAAGCCACCTGCACTACCGCCGGAAATAGCAAGGCGATCGCTGGAGGTCCATTTTTGAGCAATCAAATGTTCGGCACAACTAATAAAATCCGTGAAGGTGTTCTGTTTATGTAAGAATTTGCCATCTTCATACCACTTACGCCCCATTTCTCCACCGCCACGAATATGAGCGATCGCAATTACAACTCCTCGGTCAAGAAGTGAGAGTCGGGTAGTTGAGAACGAGGCTGGGTAAGAAGCGCCGTAAGAGCCATAACCTGTTAAAAACAAAGGATTTTTACCATCTTTTTGGATTCCTTTTTTGTAGACCAGGGATATAGGAACTTGAGTTCCATCCGAGACGGTAGCCATAATCCATTCACTCTCGTACTGAGTGCGATCGTATCCACCTAGAACTTCCGTTTCTTTTTTCAGTTCTCGCTCCTTTGTTTCCATGTCGTAATCGAAAACAGAATAGGGCGTGGTCAAGGAGGTGTAGTTGAACCGCAAAGTTCTAGTATTAAATTCTGGGTTGTTTCCTGGTGAAATCGAGTACGTTGCTTCTGGAAAACTAATATTTTGTTCTTCTCCTGTAGAAAGTTTTTGCACCCGCATCATTGGCAGTCCCGCTTTTCTTTCCGAAATTACCAGGTAATCAGCAAAAGCGCTAACACTTGATAGCATCACGTCCTCGCGATGAGGAATCACGGTTTCCCAATTCTCTTTCGAGGGCGCTGCCACCGGGGTTTTCATTAATTTAAAATTAATCGCTTGATCATTAGTAACGATGTAGAAGCGATCGCTGTGGTGTTCGACATCGTATTCTACCCCTTGCTGACGCGGCTGTATCACCTGAAAAGAATCTGTAGGGTTATTGGCATCTAAATAATGAATCTCTGAAGTAATTTTGCTTCCTAAACTCAGCAAAAGATAGGCTTGACTGCGAGTTTTGCCTACATAGAGAAAAAAAGCTTCATCCGGTTCTTCATAAATTAGAACATCCTGATTAGGAGAAGTACCTAAGATGTGCCGAAATAATTGAAACGGGCGATTTGTTTCGTCAACTTTGGTATAAAAAACGGTACTGTTATCATTACCCCAAGCAAAAGAAAAGTAGGTTTCAGCTAGACTTTCTGGATATAGCTCAAACGTAGTGAGGTCGAGAAAGAAGAGTGTGTATCGTTCAGCACCACTAGTATCAAGTGAATAGGCTAAAATTTTGTGATCTGGGCTGACTTTAAATGTCCCTAAACTAAAGTATTCACAGCCTTTGGCGAGTTCATTTTGATCGAGTAGTACTTCCTCAGGAGCATCAAGACTACCTTTTTTCCGGCAGTGAATTGGGTAAGATTTTCCTTCTTCCGTGCGTGAATAGTAATAATAATCATCCTGACGGTACGGCACGGAAAGATCAGTTTCCTTAATACGACCAAGCATCTCATTGTAGAGGGTGGTTTGCAGCGCTTCAGTATGCTGCATCATGGCTTCTGTGTAGGCGTTCTCGGCTTCCAGGTAAGCAATGACATTGGGATTGCTAGAATCGCGCATCCAGAAGTAGTCGTCAATCCGCTCATCTTCATGTAAAACGAAGACGTGCGGATGTTTTTCTGCGATAGGTGGGGTTAACGTTGCTTTTAAAGAATGCTTTTGAATCATTTTTTTTAACCTTAAACTGAGTTGATATCTTAAAACTGCTGAAAATCCCAAGCTTGTTATTATATACATTATTTTTAAACAACAGATAAACTCAGATTATTTAAAAAGTTATACCTTTTGAGTGAGGTTTTTAATCTGCGTTTATCTGCGTTTATCTACGGTATCAATTCTAAAAGCTATCTTCTAGACATCCAAACTTAGCAGTCAACACTACTAAACTGACTCACTGCCACACGCGGCAAACGATGCTTAAAGCTGCAAAGAATTTCCCAAGAAATAGTTCCTAAAAACTGCGCCCAATCATCAGCAGAAATGGATAAATCACCATCCTGCCCGATCAACGTTACCACTTCCTCTGTTTGCAAATCAGGAATTTCACTAACATCCAGCATCATCTGATCCATCGTAATCGCTCCAATCTGCCGCACCTTCTGGCCCCGAATCAAAACACTCATTTTATTTGAGAGGTTCCGTGGAATGCCGTCTGCGTAGCCAATGCCAACAACAGCAAGACGCAACTCTCGCTCCGCGATGAATTGGTAACCGTAGCTAACACCAGTCCCAGGTGGAATTGTTTTCACCTGCGTCACCCGTGCTTTCACCTGCATCACCGACTTGAGGTCGATCGCCTTGCACAAATGGTCAGCTGGATAAAGACCATACAGAGCAAGTCCCACTCGTACCCAATCGTAATGTAACGCTGGGTCGGCTAAGGTGGCAGCGGAGTTAGCGAGGTGCAAACGAGGGGGCGTTATCCCAGCCCGATGCAATTGAGCGATCGCTTCCTCAAATCGTTGATGCTGTAATCTCATGACTGTAGGGTCAGCACTATCAGCTGTAGCCAGATGAGAATAAACACTGGCTATTTCTAGATAAGGCAGCCGCTGAACCAATTGAACAAACTGCGTTGCCTCTCCCCACGGCATACCCAAGCGAGACATCCCCGTATCCAGCTTGAGATGCACTGGCAAGGTTTTGTCCAACTCACCAAGGGTTTCCGAAAAAACCAAAGCTTGTTGAGGGGTGCAGATGGTGGGTTGCAATTGCCAATTTGCGATCGCACGCACTTGTTTTGGCGTATTCGTTGCCCCCAAAAGCAAAATCGGTGCTTCAATTCCCGCTTCCCTGAGTTGAATTCCCTCTAGTAGCGTAGCAACACATAGCCCAGCAGCACCCGCCTCTAGCACTGTTTGGGCAACCACCGTCGCCCCATGCCCGTAAGCATCCGCTTTCACCACTGCCATAAGTTGGGTTGGGCAGGTTAAAAGCTTCTTCAGTTCTTGCACGTTATGAGACAAAGCCATGCGATCAATTTCCACCCAAGCCCGTTGGCAAAGCCCGCCAGAAGCCTCTTCAGCACTTGACAATGTACCTTTAGACGATGCCGTCACACCAGTCGTTGGCTTCAGATCTTGCATAATTCTCACTCCTCAATCACACACTA
>DATNQT010000203.1:0-3086 GCA_036703885.1 Candidatus Sericytochromatia bacterium | reverse complement strand
ATGCTAGATAACCTGAAACAACAACTTGAATCAGACTCTAGAGAATCGTGGAGCTTTATGTTTCTTTGGGTAGATTGCTTGGATTATGCTTACGGCTTTGATGAGATACTTAAATTGAAAAGCTTCAATGAGCTAGCTAGTAATTTTATACGTAGTGCTGATAAGGAATTACAAGCCACCGTGTCTCTTTTATTAGAAGATAATCCGCAACCTAAAGCTATTGAAACAGCAAGAATGGCTGTGGAAATGTTTTTAAAGGCAATTTTGATAATTAACGATAATTCTTGGGATGAGAAGAAATTGAAGAACAAAATTGGTCACGACTTAATCAAGGCGATAGACTACTGCGTAAGTGTGACAGGAAGTAAAGAGTTACAAAACTTAAGAAGCCGAATGAGTTTCTTTCCTCCTGTAGATGACAGATATAAAGGAAAGGCTCGAAAAAATGCTGACCTTTGGCAAGGGTATGCCTTAGCACAAGTAGTTGGTGCAATTTTTACTAGGATGTTTTCTGACCGAGATACTCGATCTCAACTTTTTAGCTAAAGGCGATCACTCACCTGTGGCGGTAGCTTGGCAAGTTCAATTGCCTCTTGAGATAAATGCCTTCGACAGTTCTACAAATAGAGGAAAACAACAATGATTAGAACACAACAAGAAATTATCAGACAAGGTTACAAAGCATTGGTTGATTCTTTAGGCGTTGCCGATACTATTCGGTTTATTCAGTACTTCAGTCCCGGTAAAGGAGACTACACAAAGGAACGTCATCAATGGCTAGACAAAATATCCTTAGAGGACGTTCTTGCAGAAATGAAGCAACGCCGAGAAGATGAGCCAAATCAGTACCAAGAAATCATTGAGTAGTAACTTCAACTCAATAAAAAATCAATTGCGATGGATAAGCTAGAGCATTATCGATCCTACAGACACTGCCTTGGGATTGATGACTAAAACGATCGCAGTAGTCTGGCAAACCGAGCCATCGGTGAAGGGAATCGCTCGAACCGTGCGATCGCGCTTTGCGTGGTGTTCTTATGCGATTAGTTTTGGCAGGATTCATCTAGGGTTAAATTATGGGGATTTTTGAGGATAAAGACGTTCTTTTCTTTGATTAAGTCTCCTGTTATTACGAGAGGAAGACGTTCTTGATAAGCTTTTATGGCAAAAATATAGTCATGGTTGAATAGTTCCGTCTTGATTTTGCGGAGTTTGTTGGCGATAACCCCAAGCAGGGTAATTTCACCGCTTAATGGGTCAGCCTTAGGAGTATGAATCTGCATTATCACTCCTTGAATAGTAATGTTATTAGCTGTGATAAAGAGTTCACTCAAAATCTCAGTTTGAGAAAGATTTTCGGCAATTTCTAGTGTTTCTATTGCCTCACGAATCCGGGGGATATAATCTCCTAGGTTTTGTCTTAGAGGGAGCAATATCTCAAATTCTCCTCGGTTGGTGTCTTGCTTGAGCCAAATGGTGGCATTATCTAAAAATAGGCGGTCTTCATACCAGCCATGAGCTTGTAGGTAATCTCTAAGCTGCTGGGGTTCTATCTTTTTAAGGATTTCATTATCCTGTACGGTTAGATTCATGGCTCAACTCCTTGACCGATACGTTGCATAATTGACTGTAGGGCTGTGACTGAGAATTGATAACTTCTAGGTAAGGAAATTGTGACAGTCGTTATGTTTTGTGTTTCTGGCATTCCTCGCAGTGAAACCCAATAGGCGCAATACTTGATACAAAGTTCTTCTTCTGATTGATGTAACCAGTTTGCAAGGTTTTCAGGGAGTACGAGAACAACGAGAATTCTGGGGATGGCAAAGTCAAGTAATCTCAAGTCGTCGTAGTTTTTGAGTTTGAGGGGGTAGCGGAGATAGGTGTCGTCGAGTAGTTCCCTTGAGGTAGATTTTAGCTGCAATTCCAATCGAGGTGCGCGAATCCGTCCTAAGACGCCCTTAGCAGCAATCCCCCAGTCAACGCTGTCATCATCTACTGAGGGTTTGTAGAGGGAATATCCTGCAACGGTGGTAATGGCTTGTAAATAGGCATTGCTGAATTGTTCTTTTTGTTGGTTGATATCCACGCAGTAGTGACTCTGGAAGATTTTAGGCTTTGAGTTTAGATGAGTTTTGCGATGTTTCATCTAACGTTTTATGGACATACCGGACTTCTCTAAGAAATTGGGTATATGAACCAAAGCGCGATCGCTATAATGCATCGGGAAGGATACTGTACATGAGGAGAAACGCCCTGCCATAAGGTGCATAGCGTAGTCTTTTTGACCGATCGCGCTTTACGTGGTGTTCTTATGCGATCGCTACCCTAGAACAGCATCAGTAAAACCAGCTTCGGTATTCTGGCTCCACATTCTTCATGTCTTCATACAGCCATACCATGCGGTCAATAAAAGAGAATGTCAAGTTCTATTTTTCCTAATAATCTCTGGCTCAATCGGCTCATCGTTAAATTTGGGATGTTGCACCAGCCAGCGATGCAAAGCCACCATCACAATTGCCAGAGGCAACATCAGCATGGGAATAACTTCTAAGCCTGCCCAACTGGCGAACCAGCCTAACCCGGTTGGCACGATCGCCGCCCCGAAACTGGCTGTGCTGGTGGCAAAGCCGACAGCGGCAGGAACTAGGGCATCTGGCACTCGTTTCGGAATTAACCAGATCGTCGCCGGGAAAATTGCAGCCAGGGCAAAGCCGATGAGTGGTAAACTGAGCCACTGGTCAGGCAGGAACCACCAGGCGACTAAGCCAATCATTAGTAGACTCAGTGACAGACTGATGGTGCGGATGGCACCAAGCCGTCGCAAAAAATAGCCCAGGCTAAAGCGTCCCACTGTTAATCCCAGCCAGTAGGCACTAACGCTATAACCTGCAATGAGTTCAGGAGTTTTTCGGGCGATGGATTGCACGCTGTATGCCCAGTTACCAATAGATGCTTCTGTCCCGACATAGACCAACAGGAGCAGTCCAGTAACAAGAACACCAGGAGTTTTGAGCGATCGCCCCAAATTTCCCAACGCTGTTGTACTTGATGCAGATACCCTTGATGTCATTGGTCTGTAGCGACAG
>DATNQT010000202.1:0-3811 GCA_036703885.1 Candidatus Sericytochromatia bacterium | reverse complement strand
AGGTTGCGAGCCAGCTGGATTTGCTCAAGAAAACTTAAAATCTCTGCGTCGCCGGGACGAAGCATTTCTACTGTTAACAAAATTAGTGTTTATATATTATTTTTCTTTATTTGATGAGATTTTGTGCAGTTTAGAGAGGATTGAGGGCGTATTGGATGAGTTGAGCCAGTTTTTGGCGAAGGGTTTCTAGTCCAAGACGTTGACTGGCTGAAATAAACACGCCCTGAGGAAATTCTTCTTGAGCCAATACTAGGGTGTCACTGTCTACTTGGTCAATCTTATTAAACGCTACTAGAATTGGTCCTGGTGTGACAGGCATCTCTGACAAAATCGACATTACAGAGCGAATATGACCTTGCCACGCCGGATGAGATAAATCTACCAAATGAAGCAAGGCATCAGCTTCTGTAACTTCTTCTAAGGTAGCGCGGAAAGAGTCTACAAGCGGCGGAGGCAGTTCGTGGATAAAGCCAACGGTATCAGTGAGCAGAATTTCGATCGCCTCCCCTGTCACAGCATCCATAATTGGCAACCGTCGCGTAGTCGGGTCGAGGGTGGCAAATAGCTGGTCAGCCGTATAAACTTCAGCATTTGTCAATGTATTTAACAGCGTCGATTTGCCAGCATTGGTATAACCAACTACTGCCACCGTAGGGACTTCCTGTTGCTGACGCCGCTGCCGCATCCGGGAACGATGGGCTTGCAGTTGGTTTACTTCCTGTTGAAGTCGGGTAATGCGGCGTTGGATGGCGCGGCGTTCGGTTTCTAGTTTGGTTTCACCGGGTCCGCGAGTACCGATACCACCGCCCAAGCGTGACATGGCTTGACCGCGACCCGTGAGGCGGGGCAGCATATATTCCAACTGGGCGAGTTCCACTTGCAATTTCCCAGCGCGGGATTGGGCGCGTTGGGCGAAAATATCTAAGATGACCTCAGTACGGTCTACGACCCGGACACCTGTTTCGGATTCCAGGTTGCGGATTTGCGCGGGTGTGAGGTCGCGGTCAAACACCACGAGATTGGCTCCGATTGTTTGTACAGTTAGAGCAATCTCTTGGACTTTACCTGCACCGACCACGGTTTGAGGATGGGGACGCGATCGCTTTTGCCGCATTGTCTGCAATACTTCGCCTCCTGCCGTTGCCACCAACCGAGCGATTTCTGCCAAACCGTCTTCAAACCGCGCTTTGGTAATATCATCCGTCATCAACCCAACAATCAGCACGCGCTCTTGGTCGGCATCGACTTGTTGAGCAACAAATTCTCGTCTGAACTCCGCTTCTAGTCCTTCTACCAAATCCAGGAAGTCCTGTTTAGTCAGGATATCCAGACTTAGGGGTGGCGATATACTCCAGCTCGTTTCAAAGCCTGAAGTCCGCTGGTTGTCGTCAAGATTTTGCCCCCCTTGCTCAGTGCCAGGAATTAAGTGAACTAAGTAGGTTTCTTTGATATAACCTGTAGCGCCACCGCCCCGCCGTTCAAAACCCGATTCTGTAACATTTAGCACCACCAAAGCGTCAAGGCGCTGAATTGCCATTGCGGTTAATGCCGCTTCTTTGGGTGTTTCTGACTTGAGCTGAGTAGCAAGGCAGCGAATTCCAGACAATCGTTCTGCACCATAGCGGGGTAATTCTTGGAGCGGAATCTTCGTCTGAGTAGGCGAACCCACTCCTACACGAATCACCTGTCCTCGACGATTGATGTAGGTACACAACGGTTGTTTGATGTCGGCGCTGATCGCTGCCAGTCGCTGGGCAAACTCTGGCGTTGTCAAGCGATCGCCCGGTAGCCGTTGATTATACAGTCGTTGCAGCTGCTTGAGCTGGCTGGGCTTAAGACCCTGAAGATTGCCGTAGATAGTCTCGATAGGTTCACTTCACCTCAAACTTTATGAATTCTATTTTACAAAGTCGTAGGCGAAACGCGATCGTCTTCCTCTGAACTCCGGCGCACTCCACTCCTTCCTGCAAGCCACTAAGAAAAAGGAAAAAGCCAGAACTAAGGGCTTTCTTTTCCAAGATCTGGCTCGGCAATTTCTATGTTGTCTTTCAGATATTGCCAAATTGAAGGGCAAAGCAGAAGGCGAGCGTACCAGTTAGAAAATTGTCCACTCCTTAAGTCGGGTATACCTTAACCAATTGGTAAAAATCACCTGAAACTGACAGTCATTTCATCGAGTTGCATACGTCGTCCCCAAAACGGGGAATAACTTTTTAACGTTGAAGTATAGAGAGTTGAGCTTGAAAAAATACATATACTTCTAGGCTGTTTCGCTTTTAGCTGTTTGGGGATTATTAGGGCTATTGCTGAAGGAAATCCACCCTATCAGAAGAGACTTAAGACAAACAAACGCCACAGTTTCCGTCATTGATAAGTGTTTTTTCAAGCCAATTTGAAAAGACTTAATCGGGTACAGGAAAATGAATAATGATGAACATGGTGACTTATTCCCCGTGCGTCAGTCAAAGACCAAGCGAGTTTCACTGACCCAAAAAGAAGCCGATATTTTGCGTCTTGCTGATAGATCAGGTATGTCTGTTGAAGCTACTGCTAAACTAATCTTATTGTTGAGAGCAAGGAAGAAAGCAGCTAACGCTAAGAAAAATCAAGAGAAAAGCATTAACTAAAGGGTTCCCTAAGGTGTTAGCGAAGCGATTTAGCCAGATTTACCTGAGCGATCGCGCCTTCTCCAGAACAACGTAGTCTAACCAAGCCCCTTCGGGGCAGGTGGTAGGTAATAGGCGGGTAGGTTTTAGGTTTTGGACTGGATTCTTAGCTATCCTCCTCAGCACTGTTTTGGTGAAAGAGCTAAGAGTTGGGGATTAGAGCCTCGAAAAAAAGAAGAAACTGGATTTCTTTTGCCCCCTTTGAGTGCGTAGAAGCCCATACGGCGATATAAGGAGATAAGAAAACGAATTAGTTAAGAGGAGACAATCTTATGTCTACACCAGGAAAGTTGGAACTCACTATTAAGATTAATGAATTTCCAGCTGATGTGCAAACTGTCGAGAATGGCTGGAAGCAGTTTGAGCTTGACTGTGATGGTCAACTCGTGTCGGTGAAAGTTAAACCGAAAGTATTTAAGAAGCTGGAACAGGCACAAGAGAATTACCCAATGTGGGTAGCAGCAATTGCAGGCAAAATGGGAGCGCCTACGGAAAACGGTTTTGTCCTCAATGAGCCAAATATCCAAGTGTTCGAGCGCAAACCCAAAGAACCGAAGGAAGCAACAGAACCCGCAGCAACTGCAACAACCTAGGGTAAAGGCGCTAGTCCTGCCTTGTCTGGTAACAGGTACTTAACGGTATCGACTAGATCTTGAGGGCGGCAAAGCTTAGACACGTAAGCATCAGCACCTTGCTTGCTGCCCCAATAAAAATCACATTCTTCTGCTTTATTGGAAAACATTAGTACAACGGGCTTATGGGTCTTTTCCTGAGATTTAAGTTGACGACAGACTTCGTAGCCGTTCATCCGGGGCATAACAATGTCTAGAATGACCAGGTCTGGACGCTGACTTTGAGCTACTTCTAGTGCTTCAACGCCATCCTCCGCAAAAATCACCTTTAGGTCAAGCCTTGCGAGGATTTTAGAGATGATCCGCTGTTGTATGCGATCGTCTTCTACTACGAGAGCTATGGGCATAACTATTTTTTCAGTTCACTGTTTAATTTTTCGCGTCCAAGAAGTGTCTTCGGTGAAAAGCTTGTGAAGAATTTGTGAACAAATATAAAGATTTGGCGATCGCACTTTAAGAATGTATCGCTGTGGCAAAACTTAAACACACCATAAGCGTCGCCTAACCTTGAGC
>DATNQT010000201.1:0-5185 GCA_036703885.1 Candidatus Sericytochromatia bacterium | reverse complement strand
GCTGTGAGGACTCCATAGACATGATACGGCTATGCAAGGAAGCGAGCACCCGACCCTGTTGATCTACTAATTGTGGAATAATACTAAATCTACCTAGCACGTTCTCCACTTTAGCTATACGGCTTTCTAGTGTCGATACACCCTGGTTAAATTGACCGAGTTGTCCTGTTAGGGACTCAACATTCCCCGGTAAGTTTTCCACCTCAGCCATACGGCTCTCTAACGCCGTTACACTCTGGCTAAATTGACCGAGTTGTCCTGTGAGGGACTCAACGCCTACCACTAAGTTTTCCACCTTAGCAATACGGTTCTCTAGGGCAGTCATTACCTGGCTAGAGTGTTCCACTTGTGTAGCTGAACTACTATCTCCTTCCAACAATTTCTCCATAGCACCTATGCGGTTTTCAAGAGCAATCATTGCTTGATTCCGCTGGGATAATTGTTCAATTAAGCTAGTAACTTTTGGTAATAATTCTTCTAGACCCGTCATGCGGTTCGCTACAGGCTCTTGTGGAGGAGGAACGTTAGCCGCCACTTGAGAGTTTTTTTTAGACTCTAAACCCTGCTTGACCAGAGTGATAACCCAATAGGTTATTGCCGTTATCGCTTCTTCTAGTATGGCTTGCCACACAGCAGACAAACCCTGCTTGTTCGACTCGTTTTTGACCTTTGGCTCGTTTGTGGATTCTTGAGGATTTTGAGATTTTTCCATACCAAGAAGTCTTTTAAACCAACTCATAATTATTATTCATGGAACAATCATAAAACTGTATTGCGTCGAGCCTAGATATATAGCAAAGTGCTGAGTGCTGAGTGCTGAGTACTCGCCACAGTCTATAAAAGGGTTTTAGGCGCTCATCCCGTCCTAACTTAAATGGCGACTGCTATAAATAATAGTTAATTCTTGAGGAATTGCATCAATCTTAGGAGAGAAGACTAATTCCTCTCCTTTTACGCAGTTTTCCTCAGTAATGCCAATAAAACAAAACCGCTGACGCACTTGCCAGCAGGTCACAATTTTAAGGCAGATCTAGCTAAAAATAGTAGAATACCCGTTTGTGGGGATTCATATTAGTAGCTCAAAACATTTAAGCCGTAGGCGTAGTGCTTTCAGGAATGTTCAGCTTCACCTGTAGTTCCTGACGTTTCAGCTTTTACACGGACAGTTGGCTCAACACCTTCATCATCCTCCAGTGGGACTAAAATGTAAGTCCTCTGCTTCTCGGCTGTCTTGACGCCTTGATTAGTAGATTGCTTGACATCCTCAGCTGCACTCTTAACCGCCTCCACTGTGCCTTTTACAGTGTCGTTCACACCCTCAGCTGTACCATTAACCGCGTCCACTGTACTTTTTACAGTGTCGTTAACCCCCTCAGCTGCATTCTTAACTGTATCCCCTACATCTTTTACAGTGCCGTTAACATTCTCAGCGACATTCTTAACAGCGTCTCCTACACCTTTCACAGTATCGTTAACACCATCAGCTGCACTCTTAACTTTGTCTCCTACACTTCTTACAGTTTGGTTAACTCTCTCTGCTGTCCCTTTATTAGCCAAAGCGCCCGCTATTGCGCCTAAAGTAGCACCAATGAGTGCTCCAACTGCTATTTTTGCTAATCCATTACTCCAGGCTGTCTGTGGTGAATCCGTATCGGAGTGACGCGGAAGCTGCTCAACGATGATGTCATCTGTCTCTAAAAGCTGGTTGTTCTCACTCATAATTACTCTTCTCTTTTGGACTAAAATTCTTTACGGGTTGCCTAGTTATAGGACCCAAAAATAGCAATTAGACCTTGTTTTTCTTCCTTTAACAGAATCAAAAAAAATAGGTCACATAACTTGCTAATTATTCTTTTTGTAGGTAGTCATAAAGTTGTAAGGATATAGCCTATATGCCTAAAGCAAAGGAACTACTGTTTATCCGTAGATTTATGACTACCTTACTTGATTTATCTCAGCTATCAGCCAAGTGAAGTCTCAGTGCAAAAAACGAGGTTTCGTTACAGGAGCTTGGTTTTATCAACTAGCGTTAAAACCTTGATACTCAAGCTCTAACTCTACCCGACCGATTTTATCTTCGACTTCAACTTATGCGATCGCTAAATTCTTCACAGATCAAAGGTTGCTTCTGAGTCAGTAGTCTCTCTGGATATTTCAATCCCAGTGACTTGCCCTTCATTGAAGTCCACTGCACCAGGATTTAGATCGATATTTTGATCGATAACAAGTCGATCTTTCTCCATTGGGACTACAGCAGATTGCTTGGCATCCTCAGCTACACTTTTTGTGGCATCTAGGGTACCTACGGCAGATTGCTTGGCATCCTCAGCTACACTTTTTGTGGCGTCTAGTGTACCTACGGCAGATTGCTTGGCATTCTCAGCTGTATCCTTTAGCGCGTCCGTAGCGCCTACGGCAGCTTGCTTGGCATTGTCAGCTGTATCCTTTACCGCGTCCGTAACGCCTATGGCAACTTGCTTGGCATTGTCAGCTGTATCCTTTACTGCGTTTAATGCACCTTCTACAACTGGCTTGAGGTTTTCACTTGCACCCTGTACGAAGTCTGATGTACTACCTACTACAGCTTGGCTAACACCTTCACCTACACTTTTAACTGCCTCCCCTACACCTTTGGCAGTCTGGTTAAGTCCACCAGCTACAGTCTTCAGGGCCTCCCCTACACCTTTTACAGCGTGGTTAACACCCTCAGATGTTCTCTTCCCAGCCAAAACACCAGCTAATGTGCCCAACGTAGCACCCACAAGTCCACCTATCAGTGCCCTAGCTAAGGTAGGATTCATACCTGTGCCTGCTAGAGAAGCATTGGATTGACCTATACTAGTGGGCTGATTTTGTTCTGTAGCTAACCCAGCACTTGCACTTGTACTAGAAGGCTGATTTTGTTCTGTTGCTAACCTAGCACTTGTACTTGTGCCTGTTGTCGGAGCATAGGATTGGCCCGTCGTAAGGGGGGTAGCACTTTCGTCAGACCTGGAATAAGTCTGCTGGTTCTCACTCACAATAATTGTCTCCTTTGTACCAAGGCGGCTTAATGCCGATCTGGGGTAGATTGATTGTTAACTCTCGTCAATCTAACGCTCACACTTAGAAACTTAACCGATCTAAAGGCAGACCTGAACAACGACATAACTCCATCTGGAGTTGTAGATTTTAGTATGATTGAAACCAAAACCATCTTTAAAATCTGTTTGAGTTTCTCCAAAAGCTCTGAGCAAGCGTAGTAGACCCAAACTAGGATTCTGTTAATTTAATAGTCTGGAGTGCTTTCCCTGAGGCAAGGCGTAATACTGGAGTTATTGATCTTTCGTTCTCGACAGGAGCCTGTATACCGCATTCTCTCGTTGGTCTGTGTCTTACTTTTGAATCCTGTCCGGAGTAGTCTTGATTACAACTGGCATTTACAAGCAGCAGCGCTTTTTAGCCAAGTGGGTGCATAAGGTAAGCTGCTCAACGCGATAAGTCTAGAAGGAACTAATCGATTGTCTCGCCCCAGCAGACTCATGGCAAAAGAACTGGCAATTTCCACCCGTGGACTCACCAAACAATTTGACCGACATATTGCTGTTAATGACGTTGACTTACAGGTAGAGGCGGGTGAAGTCTACGGATTAATTGGACCCAACGGTGCAGGTAAAACGTCGCTGATTCGGATGTTGGCAGCAGCGGAGGAGCCGACTACTGGTGAAATATATATTAATGGCGATCGCCTTTTGCGAGATGACAGCAATCCCCTGCTAAAGCGTCGCTTAGGGTATCTGCCGGATGACTATCCGCTTTATGACGACTTAAACGTCTGGGACTACCTAGAGTATTTTGCTCGCCTGTATCGTCTGCGAGAGCCGCAACGCCGTAGACGCCTCCAGGAAGTCTTAGAACTAGTGCAACTGACTAACAAGCGTAATAGCTTAATTTCAACTCTCTCACGAGGGATGAAACAGCGTTTGAGCCTTGCTCGCACGATTATTCACGAGCCGATTTTGCTATTGTTGGATGAACCCGTTTCCGGTCTTGACCCGATCGCTCGGATGCAGTTTCGCGAGATTATCAAGACCTTACAAGAAGCGGGGATGACGATTCTGATTTCCTCCCATGTCCTCAGCGATTTGGCGGAACTGTGTACCTCAGTTGGCATTATGGAACTAGGTTTTCTTGTAGAGAGTGCATCGTTAAAAGAGCTTTATCGTCGTTTGGGTCGCCAGCAAATTTTCTTGTCAACGCTGGGTTCGTTGGATGTGCTGCAAGCGGAACTAAAGAATTATGCCCTAGTCGATGACACTGAAGTGTTGCCGGGAACTAGGCGTCTACGAGTTTACTTTTCAGGAGGTCAAGAGGATTGTGCTGAGTTATTGCGATCGCTTATTGCCGCCGGGATTCCCTTAACAGAATTCCACTGCACCCAGGAAGACTTGGAAACTATTTTTCTCAAGCTGGGTCACCAGCAGGCGTCATAAATAGTTCTGAGGTTGTTTGTTACTTGTTGTTTGACCAACAACCAATAACCAATAACCAATAACTAAGTTACTAACAACCAAGTATGGAGACCGAACATTACTATGGCACTTAATTTAGTAAACCAGGTGGGCGAGTGGAATCCCCAACTGTTTCGAGAAATCAAAGGACGGCTCAAACCCCGCAATATCTTGATTGCAGTAACTGTGTCTCTCTTGGGTCAACTGCTGCTACTGATGAGTTTTGCTAATCAGCTACCCACTGCTGCTCAGGATAAGACTACCGTTGACCACCGATATTGCACCGGGCCAAAGCAAAGCGACTACGATCTTCCTGTTTGTATCAACGATAACTTTGGGGGTTTTGACATCAACTGGCAGCTATGGTGGCAAGATGTGTTTATCTGGCTAAGTGTCATTGGCATTTTGACTCTCTTGCTGGTTGGTACGTATATGCTCATCAGTGACCTCTCGAAAGAAGAGCAACGAGGGACACTGAATTTCCTTCGTCTCACGCCTCAATCTACCGAGAGCATTTTGATAGGCAAAATGTTGGGAGTGCCAATTCTGCTTTATCTTGTAGGTTTTCTCGCTCTACCTTTACATTTGGCAGCAGGGTTATCCGGTCAGATGCCTTTTGGTATGATTTTGGGTTTTTACACCGTCCTTGGCGCTAGTTGCTTGTTTTTCTACAGCGTGGCACTGCTATTTGGCTT